>NZ_JBHVIV010000073.1:0-45979 GCF_042799475.1 Kitasatospora sp. NPDC057692
AGCGCCTCGAAGAACCTCGCCTTCAACACCTCGAAATCCACGATCCCCGCAACTCCCTGAACTTCAGGGTGTTGCGGGGATCGATAGAACCCGCCCTCCGGACGGGGGCCTTCGGGCTGCCCGGGCTCAGTGCAGGACGCCGAGGTCCTTGGGGTTCGCGAGCCCGCGGTAGGTCAGCAGGTGCCGGTCGGCGGTGACGGCCCACAGGTCGGCGGCACCGTCGCCGTCGAGGTCGCCCTGGCTACCCAGGGTGGGGAAGGCCCCGACGGTGAAACCGGTGGCGACGGTGCCCGCCGCCGGGTCGGCCAGTGCCGAGAAGTCGTGGGTGCCGTCCGCGAGCTTGGGGATCGCGTACGCGTGCAGCGCGCCGGTGGCCCGCTCACGCGCCCACAGGGCGAGGTTGCCGGCGGCGTCGGGGCCGGGGGCGACCAGGTCGTATCCGGTCCACAGGCCGCCGCTGGTCACCCGGCGGACGTCGAAGTAGGACGCGGTGCCGCCGGCGTCCGCGACCCAGAGGTCGCCGTTCTGCAGCACGAGCAGAGCGGGACGGGCCTGGTTGGTACCGTTCACCGCGCCGATCAGCAGCTGCTGCTCCGCCGCCTGCCAGCCGGTGCCGTAGTCCGGCGGGCACTCCCAGTCGGTGCAGTCCGGCCAGTAGACCATCGTCGAGCCCGAGCGGCTGAAGTCGCCGTTGCCGTACTGGTTCTGCATGCTCGAGACGACGTCCCGGCCGTTCTCCCGGACGAGCAGGTCGTCGGCCGGGGCGTTGGTCCAGCCACGGTGCATCACCTGGTAGCCGTTCCAGTTCTTGACGATCCCCGGGGCCAGCCCTGCCGGGATCACCGAGCTCGGGGTGGTGTTGTCAGCCCGGCCGCTGATGACCTGCAGGTTGCCCGCGGTGTCCGGCAGCAGGATGTCCGGAACAGCGTCGCCGTCGACATCACCCGGGGCGCTCGGCTTGGGGCGCGGGTCCCAGGGGGCGTAGAAGGTGTGGGTCGCGGTCGGGCTCACGTTGCCCGCGTTGTCGACGGCCTCGACGGAGAGGACGTTGACACCCCACTGCGAGACCCGCAGATCGAGGGTGGCGCTGCCGTCCGGTCCCGGGGTGACGGCGCCCGCGCATCCGTTGACCACCCCGAGGGTGTCGTTGAGCGCGTAGCGGTAGCAGGCGATCCCCGAGGCCTCGCCCCCCGCCGGGGCGAGGTCGGTGGCGGTGAGGACGAAGGCACCGGTCTCGCCCGCGTACTTGGTCGCGGTCTGGCCGGTGCCGGACGCCGGGAAGTCCGTCGAGGCGACGGTGGCACCGGGGGCGGTCAGATCCAGCTTGAAGTGGCAGTCCGGGGAGCTCGCGGAGGTCGCGCCGCCCTGGAGCGCACGGACGTTCCAGGCGTAGGCGTGGCCGTCGGCCAAGCCGGGGACGGCGGTGGTCGCGATGCCGTCGACGGCCTGGCCGGTGCCGTCGAACGCGGCGGTGCCGGCGGTCAGGTCGCGGACCGCGAAGGCCGCGGACAGGGCGCCGTCGGTGTCCGAGGCGACGTCCGCCCGGAGTGTCGGGCCGCCGGAGGTCAGGCCGATCCAGCCGGGCGCGGTGGTCTGGTCGCAGGCATCGGTGGTGGTGCCCGCGGAGAGGTTGCGGGGCTGCGGGGACGCGGTGGTCCCGGTGACCTGCGGGCCGTTCCCGTGGGCGGACGCCGCCGGGGCGGCGAACAGGCCAGCCGTCAGTGCGACGGCGACGGCGCCGCCGATCCGGCGGAGGTGAGCAGGCTTCATGGAATCCCCCCTGTGTCGGCGATGCGATCGAACCAAGATTCGATCGCGGTCGATCGACAGGGATCCTCCCAGGACCGCCGGGCCCCGGCAACCAGGTATAACGCGTCAGCCGGTGGCGGTTTCCCGCCGTGCGGCGCGCAGGCCGCGGAGGCCGATGCCGCCGATCGCGAGGCCGAGGGCGAAGGAGGTCACGGCGAGCAGCAGGTGGACCCAGAAGAAGGCGGTGGGCTGGGAGTGGTCGCCGGCGGTGAAGGCCTGGCCGCCGGAGTCCTTCCACAGGTTCTTGACGAAGGTGGTCCAGATGATCATGGACCAGACGCCGAAGGCGGTCAGGAACCAGGAGGTGCGGCGGCTCAGCTTCATGGGGTGGTCCTCGGTGCGGCGGGGAGGTGAAGACGGTGTGCCCTCCCAGTATGCGGGGACGTCCGTTCGGCGTACGGTGGGGCCCTCCTGCGGTCCGGACGGGCAAGGAGGCGGACGGCGGGGGCCGGGACTGGGTACCGTCTGGAGGTGCCCACTTGCTCGAAGCTCGCACGTCTGCTCGCCGCGCCCGTCGCGGCGCTCCCGCTCCTGATCGCCGCCCCGGCGGCCGTCGCGGCCCCGTTCGAGCCGCCGCCCCCGCAGGCCGTGGTCGGCGGGGAGCGCCTGGGACTGCCGGGGGTCCAGGTCAGCCCGCTGGCCGGTGCCCCGGCGCTGCCGGGCGACCTCACCGGGCAGTCCTGGATCGTGGCCGACGCGGCGTCGGGAGAGGTGCTCGCGGCCAGCAACCCGCATCTGCGCCTCGCCCCGGCGTCGACCCTGAAGATCCTCTTCGCGGACACCGTGCTGCCCAAGTTCGACCGCGAGACGGTCCACAAGGTGGCACCCGAGGAGATCCAGGGGATCGGCCCCGGCAGCAGCCTGGTCGGCATCAAGGAGGACCTGGAGTACAAGGTCGAGGACCTCTGGCGCGGGGTGTTCCTGAGCTCGGGGAACGACGCGGTGCACGTCCTCGCGCACATGAACGGCGGGGTGCAGCGGACCGTCGTCGAGATGCAGGCCCGGGCCGAGGCGCTCCAGGCCCGGGACACCCGGGTGGTCTCGCCGGACGGCTACGACTCGGACGGCCAGGTCTCCTCGGCGTACGACCTCACGCTGTTCGCCCGGGCCGGGCTGCGCAACCCGGACTTCCGGATGTACTGCGCGACCCGGGACGCGATGTTCCCGGGCGCGGTCGACCGGAACACCGGGCAGCGCGGCAGCTTCGGGATCGCCAACACCGACCGGCTGCTCGGCAAGTACCCCGGCCTGATCGGGGTGAAGAACGGTTTCACCACCAATGCGGGCTCGACCTTCGTCGGCGCCGCCGAACGCGGCGGGCGCACCCTGCTGGTGACGGTCATGCACCCGGCCGGCTATCAGAAGGTCTACGACGAGACGGCCGCGCTGCTGGACTGGGGGTTCGCGGCGGCCGGCCAGGTCACCCCGGTCGGGAAGCTGGTCGAGGAGGGCGAGACCGTCGCGCCGGCGCCGACCGGCCGGGCCGGCGGCGCGGCCGGGGCGCCCGCCCCGCCGCCGCACCCCACGCCGAGCGCCTCCGCCGCACCCGCCGCACCCGCCGCGCGCGCGGACGGGGACGGGGCCGGGACCGGGATCGGGACGGTCGGCTGGGCCGCCGTCGGGCTGGCCGCGGCGGGCGGCGCGGGCCTCGTGCTGCTCGGCCGACGGCGGGCCGCCCGCGGGTGATCCGGCGCGCGCGGGCCCGGTCTCAGTCCTCCTGGGGCCGGGCCCGCGCCGCGTCCCGGGCCGACTCCCCCGACGACGCCCCCGGGGACTCCTGCCCGGCGGCCTCGTCGGCGGCCTCGACCATCGCCCGGGCGCGCTCCCGGGCCCGGTCCCGGGCGGCCGCCGGGTCGGCGGTGGCGGTCCAGGCCACGCAGAACATCAGCAGCCGGCAGACGAAGTTGATCCAGAGCAGCAGCGCCACCGGCACGCCGAAGGCGCCGTAGAGGCTCCGCCCGGCCACCGAGCCGAGGTAGGAGGAGAGCAGGATCTTCAGCAGCTCGAAGCCGACCGCGCCGATCAGCGCGGCCTCCAGGACGTCGCGCCGGCGCTGGTGGCCGATCCGCGGGAACGGCGCCAGCAGGTAGGCGAAGAGCAGCATGTCCGAGCCCACCGCGATCAGCAGTCCGGCCGCGGTGAGCAGGTAGCCGGCCGAACCGAGGCCGAGCCAGTCGGCGATCCGCCCCGCCAGCGTGGTGCCGGCCGCCGAGGCGCCGAGCGAGACCAGCGAGACCGCGCCCAGGCCGCCGAGCACCACGAAGTCCCAGGCCTTGCGCAGCAGCGGGTTGCCCTCCTCGTCGGGCAGCTGCCACAGGTCCCGGATCGAGGTGCGCATGGTGTCCACCCAGCCGAGCCCGGACAGCACCAGCAGCACCCCGCTGACCAGGCCGACCGCACCGGCGTTGGCCACCAGCGAGGGCAGGTTGAGCGCGTCCGAGATGCCGGGCAGCTGGTCGGAGATGCGGTGCTGGATGTCCTCGACCCGGCTGTCGCTGAGGGTCGCGACGGCGACCGCCAGCGCCACCGTCAGCAGCGGGAAGAGGGCGAGGAAGCCGAAGAAGGTGACCGCGCCGGCCAGCCGGTTGCCGCGCAGCGCGGTGAAGTGCTCGTAGGCGCGGTACGGGCGGCTGCGCAGCACCCGGGCGACGAGCGGGCCGATCACCGGAAGGCGGGTCAGGAAGTCCACCGTCCGGTTATACCCGCGGATCCCCCGAACAGCCGTCAGGCCCGGCCGTTCGGAACCCCGTCAAGCCACGCCCTGGCGCCGGACCATCCGCCGGGCCCGGGCCAGCGCCCGGACCGCCTGGTAGGCGGTGAACCGGCCGTGGCCGAGCAGTTCGGTGCGCAGCCCGGCCACCCCGCCGCCCGGCCGGTAGCCGGCCGGGCGCAGCCGGGCGCAGTGCGCGGCGGCGCGGCGGAAGAACTCCCGGCGGTCGCCGGGCGGGATCCGGCCCGGCCGGGAGACCACGGTGTTGAGGTGGTGCAGCATCCGGCCGTAGACCACCGGGCGCCAGCGCTCCAGGTCGGGGCGGCCGTCCAGGAAGGCGAAGACCAGGTCGTACTGGCCGAAGACGTCGAAGTGCTTGCGGCTGGCGGTGGCCAGGATGTTGCCGCCCTCCTGGCGCTGGCGGTAGTGGACGCCGATCCGGTCGAGCAGGGTGATGCTCCGGGCGGCGAGCAGCGCCGGGTACGTCCAGGGGGTGTCCTCGTAGTACCCGGCCGGGAAGGTCAGGCCCTGGGCGGTGACGAAGTCGCGGCGGTAGGCCTTGTTCCAGACCACCTGCAGCAGTTCGAGCAGGTCGGGGCGGTCGGCGAGGTCGAAGACCTCCCGGGAGGGGGCGCCGAAGACCTTGGCCGAGGCGGCCCGGACGACCCGGCCGTCGGCGTAGGTGCGGGCGTAGTCGTACACCAGGACGTCCGGGTCGCCGCCGGCCGCGAGCCGGTCGTCCACCGCCTCCAGCAGACCGGGGGTCAGGGTGTCGTCGCTGTCCAGGAAGAGCACGTAGTCGCCGGTGGCCACCTCCAGGCCGGCGTTGCGGGCCCGGCCGAGGCCGACGTTCTCCGGCAGGTGCAGCACCCGCACCCGGGGGTCGCGGCCGGCCGCCTCGTCGAGCAGGGCGCCGCAGCCGTCCGGGGAGCGGTCGTCCACCGCGATCAGCTCGAAGTCCGGGCCGTCCTGGCCGAGCACCGAGTCGAGGCACTCGGGGAGGTACTCCTCGACCCGGTAGACCGGCACGATCACACTGAAGCGGGGCATGGCCCCAGGGTAGTGGGGGCGGTGGAACGGGGGCTCCGGGGGTCCGTGGGCCGGACGGTAGGATCGACGGGCACGTACGCACCGATCAAAGTGCGGCCAGACCCCGAACCGGGCTGCCACGCTCCTCCAGAGAAAGGCCTGCGTAGCCGATGGCTCCCCGCCTCTCCATCGTCGTCCCGATCTACAACGTCGAGCGCTACCTCGTGGAGTGCCTCGACTCGATCGCCGCCCAGACGTTCACGGACTTCGAGTGCGTCATGGTCGACGACGGTTCGAAGGACAACAGCGCCGCCCTCGCCGAGGCGTACGCCGCCAAGGACTCCCGCTTCCGGCTGGTCCGCCAGGTCAACAAGGGCCTCGGCGCGGCCCGCAACACCGGCATCCGGCACATCGACCCGGACGCGGAGTTCCTCTGCTTCGTCGACAGCGACGACTCGATGCCGCCCAGCGCGTACGAGCTGATGATCAACACGCTGGACGAGACCGGCTCCGACTTCGCCACCGGCAACGTGCTCCGGTTCCGCGCGATCGGCTACTACCAGTCCGGCGGCCACAGCCGGCCGTTCGCCAGGACCGTGCTGAAGACGCACGTGACCGAGGTCCCCTCGCTGGTCACCGACCGCACCGCGTGGAACAAGGTCTACCGCCGCTCCTTCTTCGACGCGGCCGGCCTGCTCTACCCCGAGGGCATCCTGTACGAGGACGCCCCGGTCAGCGTGCCGCACCACTACCTCGCCAAGAGCGTGGACGTGCTCTCCGAGCCGATCTACCACTGGCGCGAGCGCGAGGTCGGCGAGATGTCGATCACCCAGATGCGCACCAACCCCAAGGGCCTGATCGACCGCGTCACCTCGGTCGAGCTGGTGCGCGCCTGGCTGAAGAAGCAGACCGAGCCGCGCTTCGCCGAGTACCTGAGGTCCTACGACGAGAACACCCTCGTCGAGGAGATCCCGATGTTCTTCTGGTCCGTCGTGGACGGCGACAAGGAGTACCGGGACGCCTACATCCGCTGCGTCAGCCGGCTGCTGCGCGCGATCGGCCCCGAGCAGGTCAAGAAGCTGCGCGCGCCGCTGCGCCTGAAGTACCACCTGACCCTCCAGGGCCGGATCGACGAGTTCGTCGAGCAGATCAAGTACGAGGGCGAGAGCAACGGCGGCGTCGTCGCCAAGGGCCTGCTGCGCCCGTACGCCGACTACCCGTTCCTGCGCGGCGGCCGCAAGAGCGTGCCGCCGGGCCTGCTCAGCCTGCGCAACTCCACCGTCATCCGCAGCCGGCTCTACGAGTCGCACTGGGAGGGCGGCCGGCTGCGGCTGACCGGCCACGCGTACCCGGAGCAGCTGGGCGCGGCCAACAAGCACGACATGGTCCGCACGCTGGTGCTGCGCGAGGCCAAGGGCCGCCGGGTCATCGCGGTGCCGATGAAGACCACGTACAGCCCCGAGGCCACCGCCACCAACCACCACGACCTCTACAACTGCGACTGGGCCGGCTTCACCGTCGCCGTCGACCCGGTGAAGCTCAAGCACCGCGGCCAGTGGAAGGACGGCAACTGGCGCGTCCTGGTCGCCGGCGCGGGCAAGGGCGGCGTCTACAAGGGCCGGATCTGGGCCGGCTGGGCCGACAGCGCGGCCTACCTCCCCGCGCACTGGGTCGAGCCGGACGTGCGGATCGTGCCGTTCGTCCGCGACGGCAGCGTCTACCTGCGGGTGGAGAACGTGCGGGTCCGGGTCACCGGGCTCGTCTCGCAGGGCGACACCGTCGAGGTGTCCGGCGCGGCCCACTCCGGCGTCCGGCTGTCCGGGGCCCGGCTGCGGCTCACCCACGTCGAGTCCGAGCGCGACCTGTCCTTCCCGGTGTCCGCGGGCTCCCCGGCCGGCGGCCTCCAGTCGTTCCGCGCCTCCTTCCCGATCGCCGAGCTGACCGCGGTCCGCGAGGCCTGGGCCGAGCTGGACCCGGTCGCCGAGGAGCGCGCCCGCGACCGCTGGGACACCGCCCTGGAGCTGGCCGACGGCACCTCGGTGCCGCTGGCCTGGGACGACCGGAACGCGCCGGAGCAGCTCAACCTGGTGCTCAACGCGGGCGCCGAGCCCGTGCTGCGGCGCGCGCTCTACAGCAAGCCCTCCCCCGGCGGCTACCTGCAGTTCCTGGACCAGCTGCTGCAGCCGGTCGTGCACGAGGTCACCTCGCGCGGCGCGGACGGCTTCCTGCTCAGCGGCACCTTCCCGCTGCCCGGCACCCATCGCTGGGAGATGGTGGTCCGCCACCACTGGGGCGACGAGCAGCACATCTACCCGGTGGAGATCGCCGACGGCCGGTTCCGCACCGCGCTGCCGGCCGTGCCGACCGCGTCCTTCGCGGGCAACGTGCCGCTGGCCCAGGGCGGTTGGAACGTCTCCTTCCGTCCGGTCGGCGTCGTCTACCATCCGGACATGGCCTCCTACGCGCTGATCGCGCCCGAGTGCTGGGAGAGGCTGCCGCTGGAGGCCGAGGCCCGCGGCAAGCGGATCGTGCTGGAGCGCCGCCACCACGACGGCCTGCAGCTGGAGTCCGAGAACATACTGCTTCCGGAGGAGCGCAGCGGCTGGCGCCAGCGCCAGCTGCGGACGGTCGACTACCCGGCCGCCCGCCGGCTGCCGCTGCGCGACACCGTGCTCTACAACGCCGCGCTCGGCGGTCTGTACGCGGACTCGCCGCGGGCGATCCACGAGGAGCTGGTGCGCCGCGGCCTGCCGCTGGAGCACCTGTGGGGCACCGACGACCTTCAGGCGGACCTGCCGCAGTCGGCCGGCTCCGTCCGGCTCTACAGCCCGGAGTGGTTCGAGGCGCTGGGCAGCGCGAAGTACATCGTCACCAGCGCGCACCTGCCGGACTTCTTCGTCCGCCGGCCCGGCCAGATCGTCCTGCAGACCTGGCACGGTTCGCCGCTGAAGCAGCTCGGCCACGACTTCGAGAAGGTCTGGTTCACCGACGCGAACTACCTGAAGGGCCTCGCCCAGGAGGTTCCGAACTGGAGCATCCTGCTGGCCGGCAGCACCTGGGCGGCCCCGGTGCTGCGCCGCGCCTTCGCCTTCAAGGGCGAGATCCTGGAGAGCGGCCTGCCGCGCAACGACGTGTTCTTCTCCCCCGACAAGGAGAAGACCGCCGAGCGGGTGCGGGAGCGGCTCGGCCTGCCCGAGGGCAAGAAGGTCGTGCTGTACGCCCCGACCTGGCGCGAGGACCGGCGCCGCCACTACGGCGGCTACCAGCTGAACCTCCAGCTGGACCTCCAGGCGGCGCAGGCCGCGCTGGGCGACGACCAGGTGCTGCTGGTCCGCCGGCACACCAGCGTCCACGAGCAGATCGAGGGCGCCGGCAACGGCTACGTCTGGGACGTCAGCAGCTACCCGGACATGAACGAGCTGCTGCTGGTCACGGACGTGCTGGTGACGGACTACACGGCGTCGACGTTCGACTTCGCGGCGACCGGCAAGCCGATCCTGTTCTTCACCTACGACCTGGCGCACTACCGCGACAACCTGCGCGGTTTCTCGCTGGACTTCGAGGCGGAGGCGCCCGGCCCGCTGCTGGCCACCTCCGAGGAGCTGGTCGCGGCGCTCGGCCGGCTGGACGAGGTCACCGCGGAGCACGCCGGGAAGTACGCGGCGTTCCGCGCGAAGTACTGCGACCTGGACGACGGCCACGCCGCCGCCCGGGCCGTGGACGCCATGCTGAGCCGCGAGGCCTGACCGGCCGCACACCGGTGCCGGAGGCGCCCGACGCGAACACCGCGGCGGGCGCCTCCGGCGTTTTCCGGGCGATTTCCGCCCACCGATCCGGAATTTCGAACTGACGTTTCCGAGGGGAACTCGCCAGCTAATTCGCATTCCATTACCGAATTGACCTCGGATGCTTTTCCGGGTGAGATGGCAATTCTCGCCGAGAAAGGTCCGTGGAAATGGCTGTCCTCACCCGGTTCGTCCTCCCGCACGCCGCGCCCCGCTTCGGCGACCCCCGCTTCGGCGCCCCGCTGCCGGGCGAGGAGGGGAACGCCGCCTTCGGACTGCTGCGCGCCCGCTGGACCGGTCGCGGCCTCGAACTCACCGGCTACGCCCGCCCCGACGACCGGTCCACCGACCGCCCCGGCTCCGCCTGGACCTGGCTCACCCTGCGCCGCGACGACCGCCAGGAGCCGGTCCACGTCCCCACCCGCCCGCGCCGGCTCCCCGAGATCACCGACGACAGCGCCCAGCCCGAGCACAACCACGACTGGGCCGGCTTCACCGCCCTCGTCGAACCGCGCCGGCTGCGCGCCCCCGACGACTGGCTGCTCGGCGACTGGAGCGTCGATGCCACCCTGTTCACCCTCCCCCGCCCCACCCGGCTGCGCCGCCAGTACGGCGGCCTCGCCCCGCACTGGTGCGGCTCCGGCGAGTACCCGCCCGCGCGCTGGGTGGACCACGACGTCCGCCTCCTGCCGCACTTCGCCGACGGCCGGCTCGCCCTGCGGCTCGAACGCCCCGCCGTCCGCCTCACCCGGGCCGTACCCGCCCCCGGCGGGATCCGCCTGTGCCTCGCCACCGCCGACCCCGGCCAGGCCCGCACCGTCCTGCGGCTGCGCCACCGCGAGAGTGGTACCGTCCTCACCGAGCCCGCCCACCGGACCGGACGGACCGTCACCACGCTGCTGCCGTACGCCCCGTTCACCGCCGACGGCCGCGGCGCCGACGAGCTGGAGCACTGGGACGCCGAACTCGTCGACCCCGACGGCGCCGTCGAACAGCTCGTCCTGGACGAACGCGGCGCGCCGGTCACCGGCCAGCACCCGCTGCCCGGCGCCGAGGACCGGGTGCTGCACCTCAAGCACCTCGCCGACGGCCGGCTCCAGCTGTGCGTGCGGCCCGCCGCCGGCTGGATCGAGCGGCTCACCCCCCGGGCCGGCGGCTTCGACCTCGCCGGCCGCTGCCCCGCGCCCGGCCCGCTCGACCTCGTCCTGCGGCACAGCGCCAGCGGCACCGAGGTCCGCCACCCCGTCCGGCTCGGCCCCGGCCCGCGGTTCACCGTCCGGCTGCCCGCCACCCGCACCGGCTCCGACGGCACCGCGCTGCCGCTGCGCAAGGGTCTGTGGGAGGTCGCGCTGCACCCCGCCGGCCGCCCGGGCCCGGCCCGCCCGCTGACCGCCGCGCCCGCCGTCCTGGCCGCGCTGCCCGCCGCCACCCTGGCCGGCGGCAAGCGGATCGTGCTGGAGCGCCGCTGGCACGACACCCTGGTGCTGGACTCCACGCCCGTCCTCAGCGCCACCGAACGCAGCGCCTGGACCCAGGCCCGCCAGCGCACCGCCGGCTACCCCGCCGCCCGCCGCGAGCCGCTGCGCGAGGCCGTGCTGTACGACGTCTTCGGCGGTCGCGGCTACGCCGACTCACCGCGCGCCGTGCACACCGAACTCGCCCGCCGCGGCGCGCCGTTGGAGCACCTGTGGGTGGTCGACGACGCCCAGGCCGAGCTGCCGCCCGGGGTCCGCGCGGTCCGGGTCTGGAGCCCCGAGTGGTACCGGGCGCTGGCCACCAGCCGCTACCTCGTCGGCAACACCCACTTCCCGGACTTCCTGCGGCGCCGCCCCGGCCAGGTCGTCGTCCAGACCTGGCACGGCGCCCTGCTCAAGCGGATCGCCCACGACGTCGACAACCCCTGGCTCGCCGACCACGGCTACCTCGCCTCCCTCGACCGGGAGACCCCGCACTGGAGCCTGCTGCTCTCCCCCAGCCCCTTCGCCACCCCGATCCTGCGCCGGGCCTTCCGCTACCGGGGCGAGATCCTGGAGTCCGGCTACCCGCGCAACGACGTGCTGGCCCGCCCCGACCCGCACCGGGCGGCCGCCGTCCGCCGCCGGCTCGGCATCCCCGAGGGCCGCCGGGTCGTGCTCTACGCGCCGACCTGGCGGGAGGACCGGCCGCGCCCCGACGGCGACGGCTTCCGGCTGGACCTGCGGCTCGACCTCGACCGGGCCCGGCGGGCGCTCGGCGACGACCACGTCCTGCTGCTGCGCCCGCACGCGCACGTCCGCGAGCCGCTGACCGGCACCGGGGACGGCTTCGCCGTCGACTGCGCCGACTACCCGGACGTGCAGGAGCTGCTGCTGGTCGCCGACGTGCTGGTGACCGACTACTCGTCGATCCTGTTCGACTTCGCCATCACCGGCCGCCCGGTGCTGTTCTTCACCTACGACCTGGCGCACTACCGGGACAGCCTGCGCGGCTTCGCCTTCGACTTCGAGGCGCAGGCCCCCGGCCCGCTGCTGGCCGACTCGGCCGCGCTGGTCGCGGCGCTGCGCGCGGTCGCCGACACCGGGGGCGCCGTGCCCGCCGGGTACGCCGAGCGCTACCGGCGCTTCCGGGAGGTGCACTGCGCGCTGGACGACGGCGCCGCCGCCTCCCGGGTGGTCGACCGGATGCTGGAGCTCGGCGGCGCGGCCGGGCGCGCCGGTCAGGCGAAGCCGTAGGCCCGCCAGGGCCGCCAGACCTCGTCCGCGTCGAACCGGGAGAGGCCGAACCCGGGGACCGGGAAGGCCGCGTGGAAGGACCGGGCCTGCTCGTGGGCCTGGTCCAGCACGTCGTCCGGGAGTCCGTGCGCCACGGTCACGTGCGGGTGGTACGGGAAGGCCAGCTCCCGGGCCAGCGGGCCGGAGCGGATGTCCGCCTCCAGCAGCCGGCACTCCCGCTCGCCCTCCTCGACCCGGACGAAGACCACCGGGGAGACCGGGCGGAAGCTGCCGCCGCCGCGCAGCACCATCCGGAACGGCCGGTGCGCGGCGGCCACCGCCGCCAGGTGCTCCTCGATCTTCGGCAGCGCCTCGGCCGGCACCTCGGTGGGCGGCAGCAGCGTGACGTGCGTGGGTATCGACCGGGCCAGCGGATCGCCGTGCCCGGCCCGCGCGTCCTGGATCGCCGCGCCGTACGGATCCGGGACGCTGACGGACACGCCGATGGTGAGGGTCTCCGGGAGACCCCCACCACCGGGCAGGCTCGTCAGCGGAGTCACCGCTTGGCGGCCGGGAGGAAGCCGATCCGGTCGTACACCTGGGCCAGCGTCTCGGACGCCACCTCGCGGGCCTTGCCGGCGCCCAGCGCGAGGACGCGGTCCAGCTCGGCCGGGTCGTCCAGGAAGGTCCTGGTGCGCTCCTGGAACGGCGTCACCCACTCGGTGAACAGGTCGGCCAGCTCGGTCTTCAGGGCCCCGTACATCTTGCCCTCGAAGTGCGCCACGAGCTGCTCGATCGACTGCCCGCTCAGCGCGGAGTGGATCCGCAGCAGGTTGGAGACGCCCGCCTTCTCCTGCTCGTCGTAGGAGACCACGGTGCCGGTGTCGGTGACGGCGCTCTTGAACTTCTTGGCGCTGGCCTTCGGCTCGTCGAGCAGGCTCACCAGGCCCTTGGTGGAGGACGCGGACTTGCTCATCTTGATGGCCGGGTCCTGGAGGTCCTGGATCTTGGCCGTCTCCTTGAGGATGTACGGCTTCGGGACCGTGAAGGTCGGGCTGTAGCGGGTGTTGAAGCGCTCCGCCAGGTCGCGGGTGAGCTCCACGTGCTGGCGCTGGTCCTCGCCGACCGGGACGGCGTCCGCCTGGTACAGCAGGATGTCGGCGACCTGGAGGATCGGGTAGGTGAACAGGCCCACCGAGGTGCCGGCGGCGCCCTGCTTGGCCGACTTGTCCTTGAACTGGGTCATCCGGGAGGCCTCGCCGAAGCCGGTGAGGCAGTTCATCACCCAGCCCAGCTGCGCGTGCTCGGGCACGTGCGACTGGACGAACAGGGTGCAGTGCTCCGGCTCCAGGCCCGCGCCGAGCAGCTGGGCGGCGGAGATCCGGGTGTTCTGGCGCAGCGTCGCCGGATCCTGCTCGACGGTGATCGCGTGCAGGTCGACCACCATGTAGAAGGCGTCGTTCTCCTTCTGCAGGTCGACCCACTGGCGCACCGCGCCCAGGTAGTTGCCGAGGTGGAACGAGCCGGAGGTGGGCTGGATGCCGGAGAGCACCCGGGGACGGTCCTTGACCGGACCGGTGACCGCTGCGTTGACCATGCGGGCCATTGTTCCAGTTCCACCGACCGGTCAGGAAACCTCCGGCCCCGGCGGTTGAGCCAGTGTGACCGCACTCACCCCGACCCGGGCGATCCGCCGGCCCTCCAGCTTGGCCACCGTCAGCAGCACCTCCACGCCGGGACCGGCCGGGATCCGCACCCGGTCGCCCTCGGCGGGCAGCCGGCCGAGCGCGGCCACCAGGCAGCCGGCCACCGTCTCGTAGGGGCCCTCCGGGAGGGTGACACCGGTCTCCTCGGCGAAGTCGGCCAGGTTGAGCAGGCCGTCGAGCTCCACCCCTCCGCCGGCCAGCCGCCGGGTGGGCGCGGGCTCGGGCGTGTCGTACTCGTCGCGGATCTCCCCGACGACCTCCTCCACGAGGTCCTCCAGGGTGACGATGCCCGCGGTGCCGCCGTACTCGTCGACCACGATGGCCAGGTGGTGGCCCTCGCGGCGCATCTCGCCCATCGCCTCCAGCACCCGCTTGGTGCCGGGCAGCAGCTTGACCGGGCGGGCCAGGTCGCGGACCTTGGCGGCCCGTTCGCCGCGCGCCCCGTACAGGTCACGGACGTGCACGAAGCCGGTCACCGCGTCGTAGCTGCCCTCGACCACGGGGTAGCGGGAATGCGGCGAGGAGTCCGCCTGGGCGCGCACCTCGGCCAGCGGGCGCTCGGCGTCCAGGAAGGTCACCTCGGTGCGCGGGACCATCACCTCGCGCAGCCGGCGGTCCCCGGCGGCGAACACGTCGGCGATCAACGTCCGTTCGTCGCTGCCGAGTTCGGTGTTGGCGGCGACCAGGCCGCGGAGCTCCTCGGAGCTCATCGAGCCGCGCCCGGCGCTCGGGTCGCCGCCGAGCAGCCGCACCATCAGGTCGGTGGAGCGGCCGAGCAGCCAGATCGCCGGGCGGAGCACCACCGACATCACGTCGACCACCGGGGCGGCCAGCACCGCGATGGCGTCGGCCCGCTGGAGGCCGATCCGCTTGGGGGTGAGCTCGCCGAGCACCAGCGAGACGTAGCTGATCGCCAGGGTGAGGCCGACCAGCGCGGTGGCGTCGGCGACGCCCTCGGAGAGCCCGGCCCGCACGAACACCGGGGCGACCTTGCCGGCCAGCGTGTCGGCGCCGAAGGCGGCCGAGAGGAAACCCATGCAGGTGACGCCGACCTGGACGGCCGCCAGGAAGCGGTTCGGGTCGGCCGCGAGGTGCGCGGCCCGGGCCGCCCGCCGGGTGCCGCGCGCCTCCAGCGTCCGGATCTGGCCTTCGCGCAGCGAGATCAGCGAGATCTCGGCGACGTTGAACAGACCGCCCAGGACGATGAAGACGAGGACGAGCGCGGCGTCCTCGATGGTTTCGTTCACAGCGGGTCAGTGTAGGGCGATGGCCCGCCGTCCCCGGGGAAGGGGACGACGGGCCGTCGTGGGGCGTTGGGGGGCGCGGCGGCTCAGATGAGGCCGAGCTCCTGGACCGCGTCGCGCTCCTCGGTCAGCTCCTTGACCGAGGCGTCGATGCGGGCGCGCGAGAAGTCGGAGATCTCCAGGCCCTGGACGATCTCGAACCTGCCGTCCTTGGTGGTGACCGGGAAGGAGGAGATCAGGCCGGCCGGGACGCCGTAGGAGCCGTCGGAGACGACACCCATGGAGGTCCAGTCGCCCTCGGCGGTGCCGTTGACCCAGGTGTGCACGTGGTCGATGGCGGCGTTGGCGGCCGAGGCGGCCGAGGAGGCGCCGCGGGCCTCGATGATGGCCGCGCCGCGCTTGGCGACGGTCGGGATGAAGTCGTTCTCCAGCCAGGCCTGGTCGCTGCCGACGGCCTCGAAGGCCGGCTTGCCGGCGACCTCGGCCTGGAAGATGTCCGGGTACTGGGTGGCGGAGTGGTTGCCCCAGATGGTGACGCGCTTGATGTCGGAGACCAGGGCGCCGGTCTTGGCGGAGAGCTGGCCGACGGCGCGGTTGTGGTCCAGGCGGGTCATCGCGGTGAAGCGCTCGGCCGGCACGTCCGGGGCGTTGCGCTGGGCGATCAGGGCGTTGGTGTTGGCCGGGTTGCCGACGACCAGGACCTTGATGTCGTCCGCGGCGTGGGCGTTGATCGCCTTGCCCTGCGGGCCGAAGATGCCGCCGTTGGCCGACAGCAGGTCGCCGCGCTCCATGCCGGCGGTGCGCGGACGGGCGCCGACCAGCAGCGCGACGTTGGCGCCGTCGAAGGCCACGTTCGGCTGGTCGGTGATGGTGATGTCGCGCAGCAGCGGGAACGCGCAGTCGACGAGCTCCATGGCGGTGCCCTCGGCGGCCTTGAGACCCTGCGGGATCTCCAGGAGGCGCAGGTTCACCGGGACGTCGGCGCCGAGCAGGTGGCCCGAGGCGATGCGGAAGAGCAGCGCGTAGCCGATCTGGCCGGCGGCTCCGGTGATGGTGACGTTGACGGGGGTGCGGGTCATTTCTACCTTCTCCAGCAAGATCGCCAGGTGCCCCAGGCACGTTCGGCGCGCCGGAGCCGCGGACGGTCTCTCGACATCGAGAGAACCGGCGTCAGGGTATCGCAAAGGGAAGCGTACGCCTCGGGCGAGGTCGTGACTGGTTGGTCACAGACGATGACGGCCCCCGCCCGGAACCGGGCGGGGGCCGTTCACCGACACGCCGGGCTACCGGCGCGGACGGCCGATCAGCTGGCCGATGTTGTCCAGCAGCGGCGGGTCCAGCCACGGATTGGGCTGGGCCATCAGGGTGAGCAGCACGATCGAGAGGCCCAGGAAGGTCAGCACGATCACGTCGGTGAAGCGGCTGCGCACCGCCAGCATGCCGACCTCCGGCAGCACCAGCCGCAGCAGCGCGCCGAGCAGCACCCCGGCGCCGACGATCAGCAGCCCGTACTTGAAGCCGTCCTTGAAGTCGGCGAACCAGGTGACCGCGAGACCGGCGCCGACCACCAGCAGGACCACCGTTATCGGCCACTGCCGGACCGGCAGCGCGTGGTCGCGCCCGAGCGCGGCCGCCGATCCCTCGGGAGGGATGGTGCCGGTGGTCTTGACCGGCCTGCGCCGGGTCCGCCGCGGTTCGGTCATGGCTTCCCGTCCTTCGGGATCGTCGTTCGTCGATCGGGGGTGGGTCAGACGCCGGCGCGGCGCTCGGCCGCCACCACGATGTTGTTCAGCAGCATGGCGCGGGTCATCGGGCCGACGCCGCCGGGGTTCGGGGAGATCCAGCCGGCCACCTCGGCCACGCCCGGGTGGACGTCGCCGACGATCTTGCCCTCGCTGCGGCTGACGCCGACGTCCAGCACGGCCGCGCCGGGCTTGACGTCCTCCGGCTTGACCAGGTGCGGCACACCGGCGGCGGCCACGATGATGTCGGCCTGGCGCAGGTGGTGGGCGAGGTCGCGGGTGCCGGTGTGGCAGAGGGTGACGGTGGCGTTCTCGCTGCGGCGGGTGAGCAGCAGGCCGATCGAGCGGCCGACGGTGACGCCGCGGCCGACCACGACCACCTCGGCGCCGTCGATCGGCACGTCGTGGCGGCGCAGCAGCTCGACGATGCCGAGCGGGGTGCAGGGCAGCGGGCCCTCGATGCCCAGCGCGAGCCGGCCGAGCGAGGTCGGGTGCAGGCCGTCCGCGTCCTTGTCCGGGTCCATCAGCTCCAGGACCGGGTTCTGGTCGAGGCCCTTGGGCAGCGGCAGCTGGACGATGTAGCCGGTGCAGGTCGGGTCGGCGTTGAGCTCGCGGACGACGTTCTCGACGTCCTCCTGGGTGGCGGTGGCGGGCAGCTCGCGCTGGATCGAGGCGATGCCGATCTCGGCGCAGTCCCGGTGCTTGCCGTTGACGTACCAGCGGCTGCCCGGGTCGTCGCCGACCAGGACGGTGCCGAGGCCGGGCACGACGCCCTTCGCCTGGAGGGCCGCCACGCGGGCGGCGAGTTCGGACTTGATCGCGGCCGCGGTGGCCTTGCCATCGAGAATCTGGGCAGTCATGGACCCATTCTCCCGGATCCGGAACGGGTTCCGTGCCACCGGTCCCGGGGCGGGCGGAGCCGACGGCACGGCGGCGGCCGCGGCCCGCGGCGGGGCGGCGGCCGGGCGGCCGCGGGGCGGTCGCGGGACGGCGCCGGGGGTGGACGAACGGGTACGGAACGTCCGGGTCGTATTGCGGTTGCGCCACAGTCCGGCGCGACGCGCGGACGCGGCTGGACAGGCCCCCGCCGGGCGGTCGACGATATGCGGGCATTCCCCGCCGCATCCGGCCCGGTGACGGGCCGACGGACAGACCCGGCGGGGGCGTACCCGGGGGAAGAACGAAGTGAGCCGACCAGACCGCACCGCGCCGACGACCGACCGACGACGCGGCACGCCCCTCACCGGCGCGCCGTCCCGGCCTCCGTTCGCCCACTCCCCACGGCCCTGAGCGGGGACACGCGGCCGGTCGCACCCGCGCCCGGTGTCAGTGCGCTCCGCTAACGTCCCGTCCGACCGGCCGTGCGATCCGCCGGTCCGTTCCGGGTCCTCCGCTGTCCCGTCCCCCTGTGTCCCCATCTGCCCGGAGGCATCGATGAGCTACCCGCCCGACCCGAACAACCCGTACAACCAGCAGCCGCAGCAGCCCCAGCAGCCGCCGCAGCCCCCGCCCGGTTACGGCTACCCGCAGCAGCCGCCGGCCGCGGGTTACGGCTACCCGCAGCAGGCCCCGCCGGCCGCCGGGTACGGCTACCCGCAGCAGCAGCAGCCCGCGTACGGGTACCAGCCGATGCCGGGCACCCTCCAGGCGAACAACGGCTACATCAACATCGCCCAGCTCGGCACGGTGAAGATCGCGTCGATGGGCCAGCGCTTCGTGGCCCGGCTGATCGACGGTCTGGCGGTCGGCGCGGTCATAGCCCTGGTCATGGCGCTCGGCCTGGCCGGCTCGCTCGGCATCGTCAAGGACACCGACGACTGCACCCAGTACTCCTACGGGACCATCTCCTACGACGACTGCCTCCAGCAGCAGACCGACGCCGCGACCGGCGTCTTCGCCACCATGATGATCATGATCGGCGTGCTGGCGCTGTTCAACCTGCTCTACGAGTGGCTGATGGTCTCCCTGGTGGGCGCCACCCTGGGCAAGATGGCCATGGGCCTGCGCGTGGTCAAGGAGAGCACCGGCCAGACCCCGGGCCTGGGCGGCGGCTTCATCCGCTTCATCATCCCGATCGTCGGCGCGTTCCTCTGCTACATCGGCGCGCTGCTGGTCTACCTGTCGCCGTTCTTCGACAACTCCGGGAAGCTGCAGGGCTGGCACGACCGTGCCGCCGGCACCCTGGTGATCAAGAAGTAACGCGGACGACGGAGCGGCCCGCCCCCTCGGTGGAGGGGAGCGGGCCGCTCCGTCGTTCCGTCGGCGGATCAGCCGGTCATCGGATCGGCCGGCCGGCGAACCGGCGGAATCAGTGGAAGAAGTGCCGGGTGCCGGTGAGGTACATGGTCACCCCGGCCTCGGCGGCGGCCGCGATCACCTCTTCGTCGCGGATCGAGCCGCCCGGCTGGACGATCGCCCGGACACCGGCGGCGATCAGGATCGCCGGGCCGTCCGCGAAGGGGAAGAAGGCGTCGGAGGCCGCGTACGCGCCCTTGGCCCGCTCGCCGGCCCGCTCGACCGCGAGCTTGCAGGAGTCGACCCGGTTGACCTGGCCCATGCCGACGCCCACCGAGGCGCCGTCCTTGGCCAGCAGGATCGCGTTGGACTTGACGGCCCGGCAGGCCCGCCAGGCGAAGGCCAGCTCGGCCAGCTCGGCCTCGGACAGCGCCTCACCGGTGGCCAGCGTCCAGGTCGCCGGGTCGTCGCCCTCGGCGTGCACCCGGTCGGCGTCCTGGAGCAGCACGCCGCCGGAGATCGGGCGCACCTCCTGGCGGTTGGCCGGGGCCTCGGGGGCCAGCAGCACCCGCAGGTTCTTCTTGCGGGCCAGCACCTCGACGGCACCGTCCTCGTAGCCGGGGGCCACCACGACCTCGGTGAAGATCGGGGCGATCTGCTCGGCCAGCGCCACGGTGACCGGGCGGTTGACGGCGATCACGCCGCCGTACGCGGAGACCGGGTCGCACTCGTGCGCCTTGCGGTGCGCCTCGGCGACGTCGGCGCCGGTCGCGATGCCGCACGGGTTGGCGTGCTTGATGATCGCGACGGCCGGCTCGGCGTGGTCGTAGGCGGCGCGGCGGGCGGCGTCGGTGTCGACGTAGTTGTTGTACGACATCTCCTTGCCGTGCAGCTGCCGCGCACCGGCCAGACCACCGCTGCCGTCGGTGTACAGCGCGGCACCCTGGTGCGGGTTCTCGCCGTAGCGCAGCACGTTCTGGCGCTCGAAGGCCGAGCCCAGGAAGGCCGGGAACGCGTCCTCGGTCTCCGTGTAGCCGGACTCCTCGAACCAGTTGGCCACCGCGACGTCGTAGGCGGCGGTGTGCGCGAAGGCCTGGGCGGCCAGCCGCTTGCGGGTCAGCAGGTCGAAGCCGCCGGCCCGGGCGGCGGCGAGCACGTCCTGGTAGCGGGCCGGGTCGACCACGACGGCCACCGAGGGGTGGTTCTTGGCGGCGGCGCGGACCATGCTCGGGCCGCCGATGTCGATCTGCTCGACGCACTCGTCCGGGGTGGCGCCGGAGGCGACCGTCGCCTTGAACGGGTAGAGGTTCACCACGACCAGGTCGAAGGGCTCGACGCCCAGCTCGGCCAGCTGCGCGCGGTGCGACTCCAGCCGCAGGTCGGCGAGCACGCCGGCGTGCACGCGGGGGTGCAGCGTCTTCACGCGCCCGTCCAGGCACTCCGGGAAGCCGGTCAGCTCGGAGACCTCGGTCACCGGGACGCCCGCGGCGGCGATCCGGCCCGCGGTGGAACCGGTGGAGACGATGGCGACCCCGGCGGCGTGCAGGCCCTGGGCCAGCTCCTCCAGACCGGTCTTGTCGTACACGCTGATCAGGGCGCGGCGGATCGGCCGGACGTTCTCGGAGACGGGAGTGGTGGTGGGGGCGGCGCTCATGCCGGAATCCATACCTTTCGGTCCTCGATGCGGTGACCCTCGCGGGCCAGCCGGCCCACGACGTCGACGAGCAGCTTGCGCTCGACAGTCTTGATGCGCTCGTGCAGCGCCTCGCCGCCATCCGCGTGGTCGGCGTCGAGGACCTCCACGACGCCCTGCGCGATGATCGGCCCGGTGTCGACGCCGGCGTCGACGAGGTGGACGGTGCAGCCGGTGACCCTCACCCCGTACGCCAGGGCGTCGGTGACGCCGTGGGCGCCGGGGAAGGAGGGCAGCAGCGCGGGGTGGGTGTTGACGATCCGTCCGGCGAAGGCCGCGATGAACTCGGGGCCGAGGATCTTCATGAAGCCGGCCGTGACGACCAGGTCCGGCCGGTACCCGGCCACGGAGGCGGTCAGCGCGCGGTCCCAGTCCGCGCGGCCCGGGTGGTCCTTCACCCGGTGCACGAACACCGGCAGGCCCGCGCGCTCCGCGCGCTCCAGGCCCGCGATGCCGTCGCGGTCCGCGCCGACGGCCAGGATCTCCACGCCGTACGCGGGATCGGCGGCGGCGTCGAGCAGCGCCTGGAGGTTGGTGCCGGAGCCGGAGACCAGCACCACCAGGCGGGCCGGTCCGGGCGTGCGGGGCGGGAAGAGCTGAGCGGGGGCGGCGGCCACTGCGCGATTCTCCGTAGGTCGGTCGCCGTACGCTGGTACGTCCACCGGCGGTGGGGCCACTACGAACGGCAGGTCGAGCGAGGGGGAACTCCTGGAGAACCCGCCGCGACGCGGGCGCCCGGGGAACCCGTGGGAGCTGCTGACCGTCACCACCATAACGGCTGGTCGGACGGCCTCCGAAACACCGTCGAGGGCTACGCGCGTAGCTGAGACGGGGATCTCGCCGGGCCCGGCGGGCCCCGACCGGCTCGTCCCGGACGCGCCCGGAGCCCCCACAAAGGCCTGCGGGATCATAGGGTGGCGCGGGCACCCGCCCCACCGACCGAGAAGGAATGGCTGAACCATGAGCAGCGGTGACGACACCGGCGAGCGCAACCCCTTCGCGCCGCCGCCGGCGGATGCCCCCGAGCAGCCGTGGCGACCGCGCGCTCCCCACCCCTCCGACGGCTCCGACCGCCCCGAGGGCCAGGACGGCGACCCGGACGAGCGCCCGCTCGTCCCGCCGCCGCACCCCTGGAGCCCCGGCTACCAGGGCGGCGGCTGGCACCCCCGCCCGCCCGCGCCGCAGCCGCCCCGGCTCGACCCGACCGACCCTGCCCAGCGCAAGGCCCGCAACGCCGCGCTGGCCGGCATGGGCGCGCTGGTCTGCGCCTTCGCCTCCCTGCACTACGTCGCCCTGTTCGTCGGCGCGCTCGCCATCGTCTGGGGCGTCTCCGCCATGCGCGCCCCCAGGCCTGCCCCCGCCGCCGACGCCTCGACCGGCACCCCGGCCCCCGCCGGCCCCGCCACCCCGAACCCGCTCACCCCGGCCGCCCTGGCCGGCGTCCTCACCGGCGCCATGACCGTGGTCTTCGTCTCCTCGGTCCTCGGCCTGGCCCTGTACTACAACGACTACGTCACCTGCGTGCAGGACTCCCTCACCGCCAGCGGCGCCGACGGCTGCGAGCGGCTCGCCCCGCAGTGGTACGTCGACATCACCAAGCAGAGCGAGTAGACCCGGTCAGCGGGCCCGGCCGGCGCCGTCCGCGCCGGCCCCGGGGGTGCCGACCCCGAGTCCCGACAGGCGGGTGACCGCCCGGTGGGCGCGGGCGCGCAGGAGAAGCGCCCACCGGTGCGCGCGCAGGGCGAGCGCCCGAGGGACGAGGGGGACGCGGACCCCGGGTTCGCGCAGCAGCCGAAAGCGGGCCAGCAGGGCGGTCGGGGTGGCGACGACCGCCGTCCAGGCCGCCGCGGCCAGGCCCGTCCACCAGGGCACCGGCCCCAGCCAGGCCATCCGGCCGGCCGCCAGCGCCCCGCCGGAGAGACCGCCGAGCCCCGCCGCCGCGACCCCGGCCAGCAGCGCGGCCGCCACCGCCGCCGCCGCGGTGGCCGCCGGCGGCCACGGGCCGGGCCGACCACCCTGGCCGAGGACGGCCGCCCGGCCCAGCACCAGCCCCGGCACCACGCCCGCCAGGGCCGGCAGCACGCACACCACCAGCCGCCAGCCGCCCGCACCCGGCTCCGGGAACAGCGCGAACAGCGGGAACTCCGGCACCGGCCCCAGCACCGTCCGCACCGGTGACACCACCGCCCCCTCCCCCGCCGCGAACCCCGGCCCGAGGGCGTACGCCGCACCCCACAGCACCGCGTTCGGCAGCAGCACCAGGCTCACCAGCAGCACCCCCGCCACCGCCGCCGGCCCGCCGTCGAACACCCCCGGCGCGCCGCTCGTGGACGCCGCGGCCAGCACCGCGCCCCCCGCCAGCACCAGTCCGCCGGCCGCCAGCAGCCCGGTCCCGGCCGCCTGCGCGGCCACCCGGACCGCCACCGCGCCGCCCGTCGGCCGGGCCGGCTCCGGCAGCCGCGCCAGCGCCCGTTCCAGCAGTCCCGTCACCCCCGCGACCACCGCGCGCCCGCGCGCACCGGCCACCACCGCCGCCCCGGCCACCAGCGCGACCACGGCGAGGTCCGGCAGCACCCGGGCCCGGAACTCCCCCGCCCCCGCGCACTGCGCCACCACCGCGCACGCCACCGCGCAGTAGCCCGCCCACACCGCCCGCACCCCGCTGCGCCCCGGCCGCCCCGCGCCGCGCGCAGCCACCCGGCCCGCCGCCCGGGACAACTGGGCCGCCGCCAGCAGGCCGAGCAGCAGCGGGGTGACCGACAGCGGCGCCTCCGCCGCCCCGCGCAGCACCGGCGCGCCGTGCCCGAGCAGCCAGAGCGCCGCCGCCAGCCGCAGCGCCCCGGACGCCCCCGCGTCCGCGTTCGGCGTCACCACCCAGAGGCCGAGCACCGGGACGGTGACGGCGCAGAGCCCGAGCAGGGCCGTCCGGACCCCGGCGAGCAGGGCGGACAGGACGGGCCTGGCCCCCAGTTCGCCCGGCGCTCCCAGAATCGGACGACCCGTCAGCTGCGTCATGGCCCACATCGTGCCAAGGCGACTCGCCATGCTCGGTGAAGAGGCAAACCGCCGGGGTGTCCCAGATTATTGGCTTATGCGCATTTTCAGACCATGCCCTTTCGGCGCCGCGACCGACCCGGCCAGGAGCGTCTGATGACCAAGCCCCCGACCGCCGAACACCCCGGCAACCAGCCCGCGCCCGCGCCGCAGCGCCGCAGCGGGAAGGGGCGTCCCGCCAAGGCCGGGGCCGGACGCGCCCGGGCCGGCACCGCTCCCACCGCCGGGAAGGGCGGAGCACCGCCCGCGCGGGACGACGGGTCCGCCGAGCTGCTGGGCCGCCTGACGGCGCGTGAGGCGCAGGCTTTCGCCCATCTCGCGGCGGGCCGGGACCTCGCCGAGACCGCCGCCGCCCTCGGCGTCACCCCCACCACCGCGCGCAGCTACCAGCACCGGGCCCTGCGCAAGCTCGGCACCCGCACCCAGGACGAGATCGCCGCCCTGGCCGCCCTGCTGCCCGCCCCGGAGGCCACGCCCGGCAACCCGCCCCGGAGTGCGCAGGCCCGCCGCCCGAAGTCCGGCGGCGGGAAGCCCCGCCGGAGCGCGGCACCGACCGGACGGACCGCGGAGGCTCCGGGGGCCCCGGCGGCTCCGGGGGCCCCGGAGGCTCCGGGCGCTCCGGAGGACCGGAAGGCCCCGGCGGCGGCACCGGTCGGACGGGTGGAGCCGGTCGGACGGGTGGAGCCGGTCGGACGGGTGGAGCCGGTCGGACGGGTGGAGCCGGTCGAACCGGCCGAACCGGTGGGGCCCGACACCGCCGCCCCGTCTCCGTCGGACCGTGCGACCGCCGCACACCCCGTCGAGGAGGCCCGCCCCCCGGTGGCGGACGCCGCCGGGACGAACCGGCCGCAGGGCGTGCGTCCCGGCCGGACCGCCGACCGGGACGCGGGAGCCGGCGAGGGCAGGCCGGCGGCGGCGTTCGAGGAGGTGTACGAGACCGCGCACACCCGGCTGGCGCAGCAGGTGTTCCTGCTCACCGCGTGCAAGCACCGCGCCGTGCACTGCGTGGGGCGGGCGTTCGGGGAGGCCCGGCGGCGGTGGCCGGAGGCGGCCTCCGGGGGCGAGCCGGAGTCGTGGGTGCGGGCGCGGGCCTTCGAGCTGGCGCTGTCCCCCTGGCACCGGGGCGGCCCGCGGCGCACGCACGCGTGGCGGCTGCCGCACCGCCGGATCAAGGTGCGGCCGGCCGACGAGGCCCAGGCGGTCCTGCCGGACCACGACCGCCTCACCGACCGGGACCGCGCGCTGCTCAAGGCGCTCCGGCGGCTGTCCCGGCCGCAGCGCCGGGCGCTGGTGCTGCACGACGGGCTGGGGATGCCGGCCGCCGCGGTGGCGGTGGAGGTGGAATCGACGGTGACGGCCGCCGAGGGGCGGGTGTGGGCGGCCCGGACGGCGCTGGCGCACTCGGTGCCGGAGCTGGTCGGGACGGATCCGGCGGCGGACGGGTTCGCCGACCGGCTGTGCGCGCTGATGCACCGGGCGGCGGTGCGCGGGGTCCCCGAGCCGTACCGGCCGCCGGTGCCGCTGCTGCGGGCCCGGCACGGACTGGTGAACGCGGGCCGGACGGGGGCGGCGGCGCTGCTGACGGCCGCGGTCGGCGGCGCGGTGCTGGCGACGCTCGCGGGCGGGGGGCCGGGCGAGCTGTTCCGGCCGCCCGGTCCGCCGCCGCCCGCGCTCTGCGCGCCGTTCCCGACCTCGGCGACCGATCCGGACGCGCCGCTGCCGCTGCTGGCGGACGGGCCGCCGTCGGGGATCCAGAGCCTCTGGTGCTCGCCGACGCCGGGGCTCGAACCGGTCGTGGTGGATCCGCCGCCGCCCCGCGAGGACGGGCCGTACCGCCCGCCGTCGGGCGGGCGGTACGCCGAGGCGCTGCCCCCGCCCGGCGCGGTGGCCGTCGAACCGCCGCTCGCCTGCGCACCGGCCTGGGCCCTGCACCCGTGCGCAGCGGGCCGCTGAGGCGGCAGCACGGTGCCCGGGGGCGAGCGGACGGAAACGCGGCGCCCCCGGCAGGAGGTCCGGCCGGGGGCGCCGCGTGGCGAGCGGGAGGGCGTCAGCCCTTGAACAGCTCACGGGCCAGGCGGGCGGTCTCGGACGGCGTCTTGCCGACCTTGACACCGGCGGCCTCAAGGGCCTCCTTCTTGGCCTGCGCGGTGCCCGAGGAACCGGAGACGATGGCGCCGGCGTGGCCCATGGTCTTGCCCTCGGGGGCGGTGAAGCCCGCGACGTAGCCGACGACCGGCTTGGTCACGTTCTCCTTGATGAAGGCCGCGGCCCGCTCCTCGGCGTCGCCGCCGATCTCACCGATCATGACGATGAGCTCGGTCTCCGGGTCCTCCTGGAACGCCTTGAGGGCGTCGATGTGGGTGGTGCCGATGACCGGGTCACCGCCGATGCCCACGGCCGAGGTGAAGCCGATGTCCCGCAGCTCGTACATGAGCTGGTAGGTCAGGGTGCCGGACTTCGAGACCAGGCCGATCTTGCCGGCCTTGGTGATGTCGGCCGGGATGATGCCGGCGTTCGACTGTCCGGGGCTGATCAGGCCGGGGCAGTTCGGGCCGATGATCCGGGTCTTGTTGCCCTTCGCGCCGGCGTGCGCCCAGAAGGCGGCGGTGTCGTGCACCGGGACGCCCTCGGTGATGACGACGGCCAGGCCGATCTCGGCGTCGACGGCCTCGACGACGGCGCTCTTGGTGTGCGCCGGCGGGACGAAGATGACGGTGACATCGGCACCGGTCTTCTCGATGGCCTCGGCGACGGTGCCGAAGACGGGCACCTCGGTGCCGTCGACGTCCACGGTGGTGCCGGCCTTGCGCGGGTTGACACCGCCGACGATCTGGGTGCCGGAGGCGAGCATGCGGCGGGTGTGCTTCATGCCCTCGGAGCCGGTCATGCCCTGAACGATGACCTTGCTGTCCTTGGTAAGGAAGATAGCCATGGTGTGAGAGTCCCCTTCCTTACTTGTTGGCCAGCTCGGCGGCGCGGTCGGCCGCACCGTCCATGGTGTCCACGCGCTGGACCAGCGGGTGGTTGGCGTCGTCCAGGATCTTGCGACCCAGCTCCGCGTTGTTGCCGTCGAGGCGGACGACGAGCGGCTTGGTGACCGCCTCGCCCTTCGACGCGAGCAGTTCGAGGGCCTGCACGATGCCGTTGGCGACCGCGTCGCACGCGGTGATGCCGCCGAAGACGTTGACGAAGACCGACTTGACGTCGGGGTCGCCGAGGATGATCTCCAGGCCGTTCGCCATGACCTCGGCGGAGGCGCCGCCACCGATGTCGAGGAAGTTGGCGGGCTTGACGTTGCCGTGCTTCTCACCGGCGTAGGCGACCACGTCGAGGGTGCTCATGACGAGACCCGCGCCGTTGCCGATGATGCCGACCTCGCCGTCGAGCTTGACGTAGTTGAGGCCCTTGGCCTTGGCCGCGGCCTCCAGCGGGTTGGCGGCGGCCTTGTCCTCGAGCGCCTCGTGCTCCGGCTGGCGGAACTCGGCGTTCTCGTCCAGGGAGACCTTGCCGTCGAGCGCGATGATCTTGCCGTCACCGGACTTGATCAGCGGGTTGACCTCGACGAGGAGGGCGTCCTCCTTGATGAAGACGGTCCACAGCTTCTGCAGGACCTCGGCGACCTGGTCGGCGACCTCGGCCGGGAACTTCGCGGCGGCGACGATCTCGGCGGCCTTCTCCGGGGTCACACCCTCGTTGGCGTCGACCGGGATCTTGGCGAGCGCGTCGGGGTTCTGCTCCGCGACGACCTCGATCTCCACGCCGCCCTCGACGCTGGCCATGGCCAGGAAGGTGCGGTTGGTGCGGTCCAGCAGGAACGAGACGTAGTACTCGTCCTTGATGTCGGCGGTCTGGGCGAGCATCACCTTGTGCACGGTGTGGCCCTTGATGTCCATGCCGAGGATCGCATCGGCCTTGGCGACGGCGTCGGCCGGGTCGGCGGCGAGCTTCACGCCGCCGGCCTTGCCACGGCCGCCCACCTTCACCTGAGCCTTGACGACGGCGCGGCCGCCGAAGCGCTCCGCGATGGCGGCAGCGTCTGCGGCGGTCTCGATGACATCGCCGTCAAGCACGGGCACGCCGTGCTTGGCGAAGAGGTCCCTCGCCTGGTACTCGAACAGGTCCACGTGTTTGTCCTTGTTCGTGGTCGCGGATTGTGTCTCTACGAGCGTGCCACGGCAGGATCTTCGCTGCGGGTCGTCGGGGCGGTGCGGGTACGCAGAAGTACGGCCTTGCGGCCCACACAGCCACGGGCGCACACGTCAATCAACACGCGCGTCACGTCCGTCTGGCAGGTTATCCCCGTACGACGGGCGTGTTTCGCCCGGGGCCTGCCCGTCTTTGGTGAGAACCGTCACAGACAGCTTAGGGGGCGTACGCCGGGTGCCCCGACCGGCGGCTTCGCGCGGTTGCGCCCCAGGTTCCACCGTTCGGGTGATCCCGCCGGGACCAGGGTCGACGACCGTGCCGACGGTTCCGCTCACACCCCCTGGTCCGGGACCGGGATCGGGCGCTTCTCGATCGCCGCCGCCATGATCTCCGGGAAGACGTCGGGGGTGCAGGCGAAGGCCGGGGCGCCGAGCGCGGCCAGCGCGGCGGCGTGCGCGTGGTCGTAGGCGGGCGCGCCCTCGTCGGAGAGCGCCAGCAGGGCGATGAACTGGACGCCGGCCGCCTTCATCGCGGCCACCCGCTTGAGCATCTCGTCGCGGATGCCGCCCTCGTAGAGGTCGCTGATCAGGACGACGATCGTCTCGGCCGGCCGGGTGATCCGGGACTGGCAGTAGGCGAGCGCCCGGTTGATGTCGGTGCCGCCGCCGAGCTGGGTCGCGAACAGCACGTCGACCGGGTCGGTGAGCTGCTCGGTGAGGTCGACCACCGAGGTGTCGAAGACCACCAGCCGGGTGTCCAGGCTGCTCATCGAGGCGAGCACGGCGCCGAACACCGCCGAGTGCACCACCGACGGCGCCATCGAGCCGGACTGGTCGATGCAGAGGATGACGTCCTTCTTCACCGCGCGCTGGGCGCGGGCGTAGCCGACCAGCCGCTCCGGGACGACCGTGCCGTGCTCGGGCAGGTAGTTCTTCAGGTTGGCCCGGATGGTGCGGCCCCAGTCGATGTCGCGGTGGCGTGGGCGGTTGACCCGGGCGCTGCGGTCCAGCGCGCCGCCCAGGGTGGCCCGGGTGCGGTCGGCGAGCCGGCGCTCCAGGTCGGCGACCACCCGGCCGACGACGGCGCGGGCGGTCTCCCGGGTGGTCTCGGGCAGCGCGTGCTTGAGCGAGAGCAGGGTGCCGACCAGGTGGACGTCCGGCTCGACGGCCTCCAGCATCTCGGGCTCCAGCAGCAGCTGCTCAAGACCGAGCCGGGTGATGGCGTCCTGCTGCATCAGCTGGACGACGGTGGCCGGGAAGTACGTCCGGATGTCGCCCAGCCAGCGGGCCACCTGCGGGGCCGAGCCGCCGAGGCCGGCGCCGCGGCGGCCGGAGCGCGGCTGCCCGGCCCGGCCGTCCTCGGCGGCGCCCCGGTAGAGCGCGGCGAGCGCGCCGTCCATCGCGGCGTCCCGGCCGTGCAGGGCGCGGCCGGTGCCGTCCGCCTCGCCGCCGAGGACCAGCCGCCAGCGGCGCAGCCGCTCGTCGGCGCGGGCACCGGGGTCGGCGGCGGACGCGGTGCCGGGGGTGGTGACTGCCATCGGGGGCTCCTCTGCGTGCGGTCGGCGGTCGGGACGGGGGTGTCGTGGGTGTCGTCAGGTGTCGCGGCCCTCGGCCTGCCGGGGGATCCGCGGGCGGGCGCCGGGCTCCCCGGCGTCGGGCAGCCCGAGCAGCAGGGCCACCACGGGCAGCGCGGCGTCGGCCCGCGGGCGGTCCAACTCGGCGGTGTCCGCGACCGGTTCGACGTTCCCGGGATCGAGCGGACCGGCCGCCACCCGGCCGCCGACGGTGTGCCGGACCCCGGCCTCCAGGGTGGCGAAGGTGCGCCGCAGCAGCGGCAGCACGTCCGTGAAGACCTCCGCCGGAACACCGGTCAGCCAGTCGTCGAGCAGGCCGATCAACCGGGGGTCGTGGAGCAGCAGCGCGCCGCCCCCGGTCAGGAATCCCTCGATCCAACCGGCAGCGTCCGCCGGGCTGTTGGCGGTGGACAGCACCAGGCCGAGCCGCCGTCCGACCTCGTCGGATTCGAGCCGGCCGTCGTCCAGCAGCAGCCGGACGGCGCGCCCGCGCAGCAGGCCGGGGACACCGGTGGCCGGGCCGCCGGACGGCTCGCGCCGGGCGAGCGCCCGCAGGGTGGCGGCCCAGCGGTCGGCGAGTCCGGCGAGCCCGGCGCCGTCGCCGCCCGGCTGGTCCAGCAGGCCGATCGCGCCGTGCACCTCGTCCAGGTGGCCGCGCATCGCGGCGGCCCCGGCGGCGTCCAGGCCGGTGCAGGCGGGCGGCAGGCCGACGCAGATCCGGTCGGCGAGGCCGCCGGCGACCTCGCCGAGCGCGCCGTGGTCGGTGCCCCGGACGTCGCCGTAGCGCAGCGCGCGGACCAGGGCGGGCAGCGCGCCGGCCAGGTGGGCGACATCGGTGTCCAGGGCGGCGCAGTCGGCGAGCACCCGCATCACGGCGGGCAGCGCCTCGGCCAACCCGGCCACCAGGCAGGTCTCCACCAGCCCGGTGAGTTCGGCGAGCTCGACGGCGGCCCGGGCGGTGCCGACCGCCTTGCCGGCGGCCGCCCGTTCGACCGTGGTGCCCCACTGGGCCGCCTCGGCGATCCGGACCGCGAACTCGGGCTGCCAGCACAGCCGCCAGCTCTCCCGGAAGGTGCCGGTGGAGGCGACGGCGGAGCGGACCGGCACGCCCCAGTCGACGCCGAGCAGGCGCAGCCGGTGCAGCAGCCGGGAGCGGGCCGCGTCGGTCTCCTTGCGCAGGTCGAGGTCGAGGTCGCGCGGGGCGGGGTCGGGCTTGAGCCGCAGGGTGCGCTGGAGGCGCGCGAGGTCGCGCTGGAGCGGGACGGCGGGCGCGGCGTCGGGCACCTCGCCGAGCGCGTCGCCGATCACCAGCCGGTCCTGGACGAGCGCGAGGGCGACGTCCGAGCCGTCGCACATCACCGCGCGGACGGCGTCCAGCGTCTCGGTGAGCCCGGCGAGCGGGCGGCCGCGCAGCACGGCGAGGGTGCGGGCCAGCCGGACGGCCTCGATGACGTGCGCGGAGGAGACCGGGTGGTCCTCGGCGCGCAGCAGGTCGGCGGCCCGGGTGAGCCAGCCGGGCAGCGGGTCACCGTCCGTGCGGTGCAGGTGGCGGTACCAGCCCGGGGAGACGATCCCGGCGCCGTATCCGGTGAGTTGGGAGAGCCGGCGGTGCGTCCAGGGCACCCAGGTGACCTCGGTGCGCACCTTCTTCGGCAGCTCGGCGAGCAGCGCCCGGTCGTGCGCGACGGTCGGCATGGCGGCCAGCGCGGGGACGTGGAAGGCCCCGCAGACCACGGCGATCCGCTGGTGGCCGGCCCGGCGGGCGGCGCGGATCTGCTGTCGCATGTACGCCTCGCGCCGCTCGTCGCGCCGGCCCGCTCCGCCGTCCTCGCGCAGGGCGGCCATCGCCTCGGCGACGGCCGCGAAGGGCGCGAGCGCGTCCTCGCCGTCGCCGGGGCGGCGGTGCTCGACGACGTCCTCCCACCAGCGCTCCGGGTCGTCGTGGCCGGCCGCCTCGGCGAGCCGGGCGATCGGGTCGCCCGGCAGGTCCGCGTCCTCCCCGTCGGCGCCGTCGGCTCCCCGGTCCGCCTCCTCCCCGGCGTCGGCGAAGGCGTAGCCGGCCGGCAGGTCGATGAAGCGGAGCGGGAGCCCGAGTTCGGTGGCGTAGCGGATCGCCACCCACTCCGGCGAGAACTCGGCGTACGGCCAGAAGGCGGCGCGGGCCGGGTCGTCGGCCGCGTGGGCCAGCAGCGCGACCGGCGGCACCATGTCCTTCTCCCCCGCCAGTGCGAGGATCGGGTCGGCCTCCGGCGGGCCCTCCACCAGGACGGCGTCCGGTCGCAGTTGCTCCAGTGCGGCGGCCACCGAGCGGGCCGAGCCGGGGCCGTGGTGCCGGACGCCGAGAAGCGTCACCTCTGCGCTCATCGCGCGCTCCCTCCCGAGTGTTCCGAGCTTGCGGTCGTACGGTGCGTCGTACGGTGCACGGTCGTGCGAGGCACGGTCGCGCCGTTCAGCGGGCGTTCTCACGGGCGGCGCGGTAGAAGTCCTTCCAGCCGTCGCGCTCGCGGACCACGCCCTCGACGTACTCGCGCCAGACCTGCTGGTCGGCCGCCGGGTCGCGGACCACCGCGCCGATCACGCTGGCCGCGACGTCGGCGGCCCGCAGCACGCCGTCGCCGAAGTGGGCGGCGAGCGCCATGCCGTTGGTGACCACCGAGATGGCCTCGGCGGTGGAGAGGGTGCCGCTGGGGGTCTTCACCTTGGTCCGGCCGTCGGTGGTGAGGCCGGCCCGCAGCTCGCGGAAGACGGTCACCACGCGCCTGATCTCCTCGGCGCCGCCGGGCAGTTCGGGCAGCTGGAGGGAGCGGCCGAGCTGCTCGACCCGGCGGCTGACGATCTCGACCTCCTCCTCCAGCGAGCCGGGCAGCGGCAGCACCACGGTGTTGAAGCGGCGGCGCAGGGCGCTGGACAGCTCGTTGACGCCGCGGTCGCGGTCGTTGGCGGTGGCGATGAGGTTGAAGCCGCGCACGGCCTGGGTCTCGCTGCCCAGCTCCGGGATCGGGAGGGTCTTCTCGGACAGGATGGTGATCAGACTGTCCTGGACGTCCGCCGGAATGCGGGTCAGCTCCTCGACCCGGGCGATCCGGCCCTCCGCCATCGCCCGCATCAGCGGCGAGGGGACGAGCGCCTCCCGGCTCGGGCCGTTGGTGAGCAGCTGCGCGTAGTTCCAGCCGTACCGGACGGCTTCCTCGGGGGTGCCGGCGGTGCCCTGCACCAGCAGCGTGGAGTCGCCGCTGATCGCCGCGGCGAGGTGCTCGGACACCCAGGTCTTGGCGGTGCCCGGCACGCCGAGCAGCAGCAGCGCGCGGTCGGTGGCGAGCGTGGTGACGGCGACCTCCACCACCCGGCGCGGGCCGATGTACTTGGGGGTGATCACGGTGCCGTCGGGCAGCTCGCCGCCCAGCAGGTAGGTGGCGACGGCCCACGGGGAGAGCCTCCAGCGCTCCGGGCGCGGACGGTCGTCCTGGGCGGCCAGCGCGGACAGCTCGGCGGCGAACGCGTCCTCGGCGTGCTGCCGCAGGACCTCGGTCACGACGTCGGTCATCGGGGCTCCTTCGGGTCGGCCGCCGGGCACACGGATGCCCGGGCGGCGGGATGATCGGGGGGAGCCAGGTCGGCGTCCCGGCCTGCGGAAACCACCATGCACCCGACCACTGACAATCCTGACCGGACCTCAGTTCGGGCCTTCCCGGCCACCGGTCGACTGTCAGTGCCGCCGCCTACCGTCGTGGGCATGGAGGAACGCTGGAGCACCGAACACGTCCTGTCCCTGGCACCCGACGCCGCCTCACGGAAGGCCGCGGGCAAGCTCTCCGCGCCCGCCCCCTGGTCCGCCGCGGGCACCGACGGCGCGGCGGTCTGGGGCGAGTGCAAGGGCAGCGGCAGCACGCCGTACCGCACGGTCGTCGAGCTCGCCACACCCGCCTACCAGTGCAGCTGCCCGAGCCGGAAGTTCCCCTGCAAGCACGCCCTGGGGCTGCTGCTGCTCTGGAGCGGCTCACCCGCCGCGGTGCCGGACGGCGCGGAGCCCGCCGACTGGGCCGCCGAATGGCTGAAGGGCCGCCAGGAGCGCGCCGAGCAGCGGGCCGTGCGGGCGGAGGCGCCGGCCGATCCGGCCGCCGCCCGCCGCCGCGCCGAGAAGCGCTCCGCCCGGGTCGCGGCCGGCGCCGCCGAGCTGCGGCTGCGGCTCGCCGACCGGGTCCGGCACGGCCTCGCCGACCAGTCCACCGCCGGCCCCTGGGAGGAGGTCGCGGCCCGGATGGTCGACGCCCAGGCCCCCGGCCTGGCCACCCGGGTCCGCGAACTCGACGCGCTGCCGCAGCACGGGCTGCTGGCGGAGTACGCGATGCTCCACCTGCTGGCCACCGCCGCGACCCGGCTCGACGAGCTGCCCGCGCCGCTCGCCGCGACCGTCCGCGCCCGGGTCGGCTACACCACCGAGACCGCCGAGCTGCTGGCCGGCCCGACCGTCCGGGACCGCTGGCAGGTCCTCGGCAGCCGGACCTCGCCCATGGAAGGCGGGTCGGACGAGCGGCTGACCACCCGCCAGCTCTGGCTGCGCGGCGCCAAGACCGGCCGCCAGGCCCTGCTGATCTCCTTCGGCCGCCCCGGCCAGGCCCCCGAACTCGCCCTGCCCACCGGCCAGGTGGTCGAGGCCGAGCTGGCCTTCCACCCCGGCGCCCGCCCGCTGCGGGCCGTGCTCGGCACCCGCTACGGCGCCCCCGCGGCGGCGCCCGACGGACCGCCGCCCGGCCTGGCCGTCGCCGAGGCGGTGGCCGGCTACGGCACCGCGGTGGCCGACGACCCGTGGCTGGACGCCTGGCCGACGGTGCTCACCGAGGTCGTCCCGGTGCTCTCCGAGGGGGGCTGGCACCTCACCGACGGCCGGCACACCGTCCCGGTGCACCGCGCCGCCGTGCCGGAGGCCGCGCTCTGGCGGCTCGCCGCCGTCTCCACCGGGCGCCCGCTCACCGTCTTCGGCGAGTACGGCCACCGCGGCTTCGCGCCGGTCACCGCCTGGGGGCTCGACGGCCGCCCGATCGGCCTCGGCACGCCCTGAGCGGGCCCCGCCGCGCCCCGGGCGCGCGCCGCGAGCCCGCCGACACCCCGACGTCCACCCGCACCCGTTCCACCGGAGGAGGCCCCGTGCCCGACCCCTGGGAGTCCCTGCAGACCACCGCCCTGCTGGGCACCGACCGCCGCCCGCTCCCCGCGCCCGGCCCGGCCGCCCCGTACGACGAGGCCGTCGACCGCGCCGACCCGGCCACCGCGCTGCTCGAACTCGCCGCCCTGGAGACGGTCCGCCGCCGGGCCGGCGCACTGCCCGTGCCGGCCGCCGCCCCGGCCGACCGGCCGGCCGCCGAGGACCCGCGCCCCGAGCTGCCGGCCCCCGCCGCCCGCCGGCTCTCGCTGCTGCTCTCCACCCGCGGCGGCGGCAGCGGTGTGCTCGCCAACGTCGGCGAACTGCTCCCGCAGTGGCTCGCCACCGCCCGGGAGCGCGGCTACCGCGTGCCCGCCGCCAGCGTCCCGGCCCTGCTGGACGCCGCCCGCGCCCGCAGCGAACTGCGCCCCGACGCGGTCGCGCTGGCCGGCCCGCTCGGCCGATGGCTCGCCGAGCGCAACGCGGACTGGCGGTTCGTCCAGCGCGCCGCCCAGGACCCGGTGTCCGCGCCGGAGCCCGCCCCGGCGGCCGCATCCGCCCCAAAGCCCGCGTCCGTCCCGGAGGCCGCGCCCGCCGAGGGCGACCGGCTGTGGCACGAGGGCCTGTTCGCCGAACGGGTCACCCACCTCACCCTGCTCCGCCGCCGCGACCCGGCCGCCGGGCTCGCGCTGCTGCGCGGCACCTGGTCCACCGAGCGCGCCGAGGACCGGCTGCTCTTCCTGGACGCCCTCCAGGAGGGCCTCTCGCTCGCCGACGAACCCTTCCTGGAGGCCGCGCTGGGCGACCGCAGCAAGAACGTCCGGGCCACCGCCGCCGAACTGCTCTCCACCCTGCCCGGCTCCGCACTGGCCACCCGGATGGCCGAGCGCGCCCGCACCGCCGTGCGCCTCTCCTCCCATGGCACGCATCTGCTGGTCACCCCGCCCACCGCCTGCGACCCGGCCATGCAGCGCGACGGCATACCCCCCAAGTCGCCCACCGGGCGCGGCGAACGGGCCTGGTGGTTCGGCGAGGTGATCGCCGCCGCCCCGCTCTCCGTCTGGTCCGGGCACACCGGTCTGACGCCCGAGCGGCTGCTCGCGCTGCGGGTCGGCGACGCGATCGACGAGACCAGCAGCACCTGGGCCGACGATCTGCGCGAGGCCTGGGCCCGGGCCGCCGTCCGCCAGCAGGACGCCGCCTGGGCGCGCGCCCTGCTGGGCCCCGCGCCCGTCGCCGGCCCCGGGCGCCCCGCCCGCACCACCGGCGCCCCCGCCAAGCTGCTCGCGGTGCTCCCGCCCACCGAACGGGCCGCCTGGACGGCCGCGTTCATCGAGGCCCACGGTCTCGGCGACGCCTTCCAGCTGCTCGGCGCCTGCGCCACCCCGTGGACGCCGCCGCTCTCCACCGCGGTGGTCGAGGCACTGGCCCGGGCCGCGGCCTCCGGCGCCTACCCGTGGAGCCACAGCGGAGTGCTGGGCATGACCGAGCGCGCGCTCTCCCCGGAGAGCGCCGGGGCGGTCGAGGCGCTGGCCGCCGGGGCCTCGACCGCCACCGCGTGGGGCGAGACCTTCGCCCGGCTCGCCGGGACGCTGCGCTTCCGCGAGGCGATGCTCGCCGAGCTGGCGGCCTGACCGAGGACCCGACCGGCGGCCGCCCGCGGAACCCGGAGACACCCGGACACCCGGACGCCCGGCCCGGACGCGCGACGGGCCGGTGCCGGACACCTCGTCCGGCCCCGGCCCGTCGGCGGCGGTCAGCCCGCGGCGCGCAGGTTGGCCTCGACCCAGGCGACCACGTCGCTGGTCGGCGTGCCCGGGGTGAAGATGTCGGCGACGCCCATCGCCTTCAGCTCGACGATGTCCTCGTCCGGGATGATCCCGCCGCAGAACACCTTGATGTCCTCGGCCTCGCGCTCCTTCAGCAGCTCCAGCACCCGCGCGCAGAGCGTCATGTGCGCCCCGGAGAGGATCGACAGGCCGATGCCGTCCGCGTCCTCCTGGATCGCGGTGTCGACCACCTGCTCCGGCGTCTGGTGCAGGCCGGTGTAGATGACCTCCATACCGGCGTCGCGCAGGGCGCGCGCGATGACCTTGGCGCCGCGGTCGTGGCCGTCCAGCCCCGGCTTGGCGACCACCACGCGGATCGGTCCTGACACACCCATCACTGCCTCCCGGACCTCGTCGTCCATCCCCCACCGGACTTTGTGAGCACGGGCGAGGTTAACGAGCAATAACCAATCTGAGGGGAGGGTAGCGCCACCCGCCGGGGTTGGCGGCGCCGCCCCTCAAGACGAGGGGAAAATCACAACCCGCCCGCCGATCCGCCCTGCTCCCGCCCCGCAACCGCACACCCCCAGCCCCTTGACATCCGGACTTTTGTCCGGATGTCAGGCTTCCGGCTACAGTCTCGGTCGTTTCACCCTCCGTCCCCGCCCGACGACGCGCCCGAGGCCACCGAGGAGGCAGCCGCGATGGCTCCCGAAGCAGCCGCCCGCCCGACCCGTGCGGAACTGCGTCTCGCCGCCCGCGAGCAGTCCCGGTCCCAGCGCCGCGACGCCGCCAAGGCCGCCACCCGCACGGCACTGCTGCGGGTCGCCCTGCCGTCGGTGGCCGCGCTCGGCGTCGCCGCCGCGGCCGCCGTCACCGTGCAGGGCGAGGCCGACCAGCAGCGCGCCCAGGCGGCCGGCCGTGCCCCCGAGCAGAACACCGCCGCCGACGCGCCGGACGGCGCGCCCACCGAGGCCGTGCAGGCCGCCCAGCAGGCGCTCGCCGCCGGCCAGGCCGACCAGGCCTCCCGCGGCGACGCCCGCCAGCCGCTCTCCGGCACCCAGGGCGCGCCCGACGCCGCCGGGCAGCCGGTCGCGCAGGCCGCCGCCGCCGACCAGCCGCCCGCGCCGGTCCGGCCCGCGATCTCGATGCCGGTCGCCCAGCACGGCATCGGCGAGGCCTTCGGCGCGGCCGGCACCCACTGGGCCAAGCGGCACACGGGCATCGACTTCCCGGTGGACGGCGGCACCCAGGTGATGGCCGTCGCCGACGGCACCATCCGCACGCAGTGGAACGCGTCGTACGGCTACATGACGATCCTCAAGACCGCCGACGGCACCGAGGTCTGGTACTGCCACCTGCGCTCGTACAAGATCCGCAAGGGCACGGTGAAGGCCGGCGACGTCATCGCCTTCGTCGGCAGCAGCGGCAACAGCACCGGCCCGCACCTGCACCTGGAGATCCGCCCGGCCGGCGGGGGCGCCCCCGTCGACCCGCTGCCCTGGTTCCTCGCCCAGGGCCTCGACCCGCGCTGAGCGCAGCGCGGGCCGGGGCTCCCCGGCCCTACAGCTTCTCGACCGGCGCGTAGCGCAGCAGCAGCTGCTTGCGCCCCTCCGTGCCGAAGTCCACCGTGGCCTGCGCCTTGTCGCCGGCCCCGGTGGTGGCCACCACGGTGCCCAGCCCGAAGGTGTCGTGGGTGACCCGGTCGCCGACCGCCAGCGCGACCGCCTCCCGCTCCGCCGCCGCGCCCGAGCGCCGCGCCGACTGGCCCCAGCCCGCCTTCGGCGAGGCCCCGGCCGACGAACCGCGCGAGGAGGCTCCGCCGCGCGACGAGGCGCCCGCACCGCCCGAGGACCGGCCGCCCCAGGACGACCCGGACGAGAAGCCGCGCGAGGCCGGCGCCGGCGCCGCCCCCGTGCGCTTCCACTCCACCAGCGTCTCCGGGATCTCCTCCAGGAACCGCGAGGCCGGGTTGTACGAGGGCTGCCCCCAGGCGCTGCGCAGCACCGACCTGGTCAGGTAGAGCCGCTGCCGCGCCCGGGTCAGCCCGACGTACGCGAGGCGCCGCTCCTCCTCCAGCTCCTTGACCTGGTTGAGCGCCCGCATGTGCGGGAAGATGCCGTCCTCCATGCCGGTCAGGAAGACCACCGGGAACTCCAGGCCCTTGGCGGTGTGCAGGGTCATCATCGTGATGACGCCCTGCCCCTCCTCGTCCTCGTCCGGGATCTGGTCGGAGTCGGCGACCAGCGCGACCCGCTCCAGGAAGTCGGCCAGCGAGCCGACCGGCGGCGCGCCGTCCTCGCCCGCGTCCGGGCGCTCGCCCGGGTCCTGCTCGTACTCCAGGGCGACCGAGGCCAGCTCCTGGAGGTTCTCCACCCGGGTCTCGTCCTGCGGGTCGGTCGACGCCTGGAGCTCGGCGAGGTAGCCGGTCTCCTCCAGCACCGCCTCCAGCACCGCGGCCGGACCCGCGCCGGACTCGACGACCTGGCGCAGCCCGGCCATCAGCGCGTTGAACTTCTTCACCGCGTTCGCCGAGCGCGCGGCCATCCCGTACGCCTCGTCGACCCGCTGCAGCGCCTGCGCGAAGGAGATCCGCTCGCGCGCGGACAGCGCGTCGATCATCGCCTCGGCCCGCTCGCCGATGCCGCGCTTGGGCACGTTGAGGATCCGGCGCAGCGGCACGGTGTCCTCCGGGTTGGACAGCACCCGCAGGTAGGCCAGGACGTCCTTGACCTCCTTGCGCTCGTAGAAGCGCACCCCGCCGACCACCTTGTACGGCAGGCCGACCCGGATGAACACCTCCTCGAAGACGCGGGACTGCGCGTTGGTGCGGTAGAAGATCGCGACGTCGCCTGGCCTGGCCGCGCCCGCGTCGGTGAGCCGGTCGATCTCGTCGGCGATGAACTGGGCCTCGCCGTGCTCGTCGTCCGCGACGTAGCCGACGACCTTCTCGCCGTCCTCGCCGGCCGTCCAGAGCTTCTTCTTGCGCCGGTTGGCGTTGCGCTCGATGACGGAGTTGGCCGCGCTGAGAATGGTCTGGGTGGAGCGGTAGTTCTGCTCCAGCAGGATCGTGGTGGCGTTCGGGTAGTCCTCCTCGAACTGGAGGATGTTGCGGATCGTCGCGCCGCGGAAGGCGTAGATCGACTGGTCCGCGTCACCGACCACGCACAGCTCGGCGGGCGGCACCTCGGCCGCCCGGCCGGCCGCCGGGCCGACCCGGTCGCCGTCGACGGTGCGCTTCGGGGCGTCGGCGGCCGCGCCGCCGCTCAGCTCCCGGACCAGCGTGTACTGGGCGTGGTTGGTGTCCTGGTACTCGTCGACCAGGATGTGCCGGAACCGCCGCCGGTAGTGCTCCGCGACGTCCGGGAACGCCTGGAGCAGGTTCACCGTCGTCATGATGATGTCGTCGAAGTCGAGGGCGTTGGCCTCGCGCAGCCGCCGCTGGTAGAGGAAGTACGCCTCGGCGAGCTTCTTCTCCATCGGGTTGGCGGCCTGGTCCGCGTAGGTCTCCTCGTCGATCAGCTCGTTCTTGAGGTTGCTGACCTTGGCGGTGAAGGACTTCGGCGGGAACTGCTTGGGATCCAGGTCGAGGTCGCGGCAGACCAGCGCCATCAGCCGCTGCGAGTCGGCCGAGTCGTAGATCGAGAACGACGAGGTGAAGCCGAGCAGCTTGGACTCGCGGCGCAGGATCCGCACGCAGGCGCTGTGGAAGGTGGAGACCCACATCGCCCGGGCGCGCGGGCCGACCAGCTGCTCGACGCGCTCGCGCATCTCGCCGGCCGCCTTGTTGGTGAAGGTGATCGCCAGGATCTCGCCCGGCTGCACCCCGCGCGCGCCGAGCAGGTACGCGATCCGGTGGGTGAGCACCCGGGTCTTGCCGGAGCCGGCGCCGGCCACGATCAGCAGCGGCGAGCCGGCGTGCAGCACCGCCTCGCGCTGCGGGTCGTTCATGCCCTCCAGCAGCGCGGCCGGGTCGATCACCGGGCGGGCGGCGCCGTTGCGGTACCAGGCGTCCCGCTCCGCCTCCGCGGAGCCCCCCGGCTCATGGAAAGCAGCGGTCTGGAACAGCCCGTCCGGGATCGCCTCCTCGTAGGCGTCGTAGGGGGCTTCGTCCCCGTACGGCGGCGGCTCCTCGTCGATCGGCGGCGCGGGCTGCTTCGACCCGGCGGCGGGGGCCTCGAAACCGGGGAGCGGGAGGTCGTCAAAGAGGCTACTCATGGCACTGACGAGTCTATGGCCACGCGCCGACAAGCCCGCCCGGCCCTTGACAGGACCGGGCGGGCGGCGGGACCGCGGGGTGGCGGGACGGCGCCCGCTCAGACCAGCCGGCGCGCGGTGGCCCAGCGGGTCAGCTCGTGCCGGTTGCTCAGCTGGAGCTTGCGCAGCACCGCCGAGACGTGGCTCTCCACCGTCTTCACCGAGATGAACAGCTGCTTGGCGATCTCCTTGTACGCGTAGCCGCGGGCGATCAGCCGCAGCACCTCGCGCTCGCGCTGGGTCAGCCGGTCCAGGTCCTCGTCCACCGGCGGGGTGTCGGTGGCGGCGAAGGCGTCCAGCACGAAGCCGGCCAGCCGGGGCGAGAAGACGGCGTCCCCGTCGGAGATCCGGAAGATCGCGTCGACCAGGTCGGTCCCGGTGATCGTCTTGGTGACGTAGCCGCGGGCGCCGCCGCGGATCACCCCGATCACGTCCTCCGCCGCGTCCGACACCGAGAGCGCCAGGAAGCGCACTCCCCCCGGGTCCCCCATCAGCCCGGCCGAGCGGCGCAGCACCTCGACGCCGCCGCCCCCGGGCAGGTGGACGTCCAGCAGCACCACGTCGGGCCGCGTCTCGGCGACCACCCGGACCGCGGACTCGACGTCGTCGGCCTCGCCGACCACGTCGATCCCGGTCGTCTCGGTGCGCCCGATCTCCGCCCGTACCCCCGTCCGGAACATCCGGTGGTCGTCGACCAGCACGACCCGCGCACGGCGCTCCGGCGCTGCCTCAGTCATTCGCTCTCTCCATCTCCAGCTCGACCTCGGTCCCGCCGTCCGGCGCCGGCCGCACCCGTGCGGTGCCGCCGTTGCGCTTCATGCGGCCGAGGATCGACTCGCGTACGCCCATCCGGTCCTCGGGCACCGTGTCCGGGTCGAAGCCCGGTCCGTGGTCGCGGACGAACACCATCACGGTCCTCCCCTCGACCTCGGCGTAGACCTGGACCGGTCCCCCGCCACCGTACTTGGCCGCGTTGACGGTCGCCTCCCTCGCGGCCTGCATCTGTGCCGCGATCCGCTCGTCCATCGGGCAGTCGCCGACGACGACCACCTCGACCGGGACGCCGTGCCGGTCCTCGACCTCGGCGACCACCGCCCGCAGGCTCTCCGCCATGGTGTCCGGCGCCTGCTCGGCGACCGCCTCCGGGCGGTAGAGCCAGAGCCGCAGCTCGCGCTCCTGGGCCCGGGCGAGCCGCAGCACCTCCTTGGGGTCCTCGGCGCGGCGCTGGATGAGGGTCAGCGTGTGCAGCACCGAGTCGTGGACGTGGGCGGCGATCTCGGCGCGCTCCTGGGCCCGGATGCGGGCGGTGCGCTCGGCGCCGAGGTCCTGCCACATCCGCAGCGCGTAGGGCCCGACCAGCACCAGCACACCGGCCAGCACCGCGAGCGAGGCCTCGACCACCGAGCCGATCGTCGAGCCGCTGCCCTGGGTGGCGAGGAAGGCGATGATGCCCGCCACCACCAGCAGCACGCCCGCGCCGACCCGGGTGTAGGCGCCGCGCCGCTTGTCGCCCTCCTCCAGGCCGAACCAGCGCTGCCAGCGCGAGTCGTCGGCCTGCCGCCAGACCAGCGCCACGCCGACGCCGATCGCCAGCAGCGGCCAGGTGTACGGCTTGGCGGTCTGCACGTTGAGCGCGTTGAGCAGGGCGATCACGCCGATCACCAGCATCACCAGCGCGGCCAGCTGGCCCAGTCCGCCCTGCCGCTGGCCGGCGGCCGCGCCGGCCCCCTCGCCCGCCTCGACCGGCTCGCCGCGCAGGGCGTGCTGCAGCACCTCGCGCAGCCGGCCGATCCACCCGCCGCGCCGGCCGGCCTTGCTCAGCTCCCCGCCGCCGCCCGACTGCCAGGAGCCGACCGGGACGAAGGCGCCGTTGACGTACACCCAGTGCGCGCCGGCCCGCGGCTCGCCGATGCCGATCGGCACCACGAACCAGAACGCCGCGTAGAGCAGCGCGCCGAGGCCCTGGGCGAAGAACAGCACCACGAAGGCGATCCGCACCCAGCTGACGGGCAGTCCGAGGTGCAGGGCGAGCCCGTGCGCGACGCCGCCGAGCATCCGCCCCTGCGGGCTGCGGTACAGCCGGCGGTACGGCGGTTTCCCGTCCGCGGGCGCGGACGGGTCGCCGCCCCCGGGCGGTGCTGGCTCGGGAGCGAGGGGGCGGGGGTCGGAACCGGGTGCTGCCACGGCACCGATGGTTCCACGCGGGCGGACCCGGCCGCATCAGGGTGCGGCCCTGACCCTTATCAGGGACAAGTCAGGGTCCGAGCAGGGGCGGGACCGGTTGGGCGGGGGTCCGGCACCCACCAGGATGGTGGCCATGACCGAAGACCACCGCGCAGAGGAGCTCCACGAGGCGGGGACCAGCGCCCCGCCCGCGCCGGACCGACCCCCGCTGACCCGGGCCGAGCACCACCGCGTGGTGGCCGGCGTCTGCGGCGGCCTCGGCCGGCACCTCGACATCGACCCGGTGGTGTTCCGCGTCGTGACGGTCGTGCTCTGCCTCTCCGGCGGCCTCGGCCTCTTCCTCTACGGCCTGGCCTGGCTGATCGTGCCGACCGAGCCGGATGCCGACGGCAAGGGCGGCCGCTCCGGCCGCACCGAGCTCCAGCGGGTGCTCACCGGCCGGGTGGACGGCCAGTCGGTCGGCGCGGTGCTGCTGACCGTGATCGGCACCGGCGTCTTCTTCTCCTCGATGGGCGACGGCGACCAGCTGTTCCCGCTGCTGCTGCTCGGCGGGCTGGTCTTCCTCGCCGTCCGCTACGACCCCGAGCGCCGCCGCGGCGGCCGGATCCGCGGCCGGCGCCACCGGCACCACCACCCGCACGGCCGCGGTCACGGGTTCGGGGACGGCGGACCGCAGGGCGGCCCGTACGACCGGTACTTCCCGGACGCCGACCCCACCGCCGGGACCGCCGCCGGAACCGCCGCGGACGGCTACCGCTGGCCGCGCGAGGAGCCGGCCGCCGCCGAGGAGGCCCGCGCCCGGCACGCCGCCGCGCGCGAGGCCGGCACCGTCCCGGCCGACACCCCGCACGCCGGCCCGTCCGGCTACCTGTGGGACCCGCGCCACCCCGAGCGCAACCCGTACGGCGGCACCGCGCCGACCCCGCCGCCCGGCGCCCCGGCCCGGCCGTGGTGGCAGCGCACCGACCTGCCGCAGGGCGACCCGCTGCGCAAGGGGTCCGGCCCCGTCCCGCCCGCCCCGCCGTCCGCGCCGCGCCCGCCCGTGGTGGTGCACCGGCGCGAGCGCTCCCCGCTCGGCCTGATCGGCCTGCTGCTGGCGGTGGGCGCCGCCAGTGCCGTCTGGTCGGCCTCGGCCGACGGCGGGGGGACGGTGCGGGCCGGCAGCGTGCTGGCCGCCGCGCTGCTGGTGATCGGTCTGACCCTGCTGCTCGGCGCCAAGTTCGGCCGGGCCCGCCGGCTGGTGGTCCCGGGCCTGCTGCTCACCGTCGCGCTGACCGCGATCGGCGGCTCCTCGGTCACCACCCGGAACCTGGCCGGCGACCGCAGCTGGACCGTCGCCACGGCCGCCGAGCTGCGGCCCAAGTACTCGCTGGGGGCCGGCACGCTGCACCTGGACCTCAGCGCGATCGACCCGGCCGGCGCGAGCCTGGCCACCACCGCCGAGCTGGGCGCCGGCGACCTGCTCGTCACGGTGCCGTCGGGCGTGACGGTCAACGTGCGCAGCGAGATCGGCCTGGTCGAGGTCCGCATCACGGGCCAGGACGGCTACGACGACGGCGGGCCGGGGAAGCGCACCTACCAGCTGCTCCCGTTGAACGGACAGGCATCCAAGGGCACGCTCGACCTCACGCTGAAGGTCGGGCTCGGCAACGTCAAGGTGGTCCAGCAGTGAGGAAGCACCAGCTCGACCTGTTCTCGCTGATCGCCGGGGGGCTGTTCACCGCGATCGCGGTGCTCTACCTGGTGGCGGCGGTGAACGACGTCTCGGTGAACGGCCGGATCGTCATCCCGGTGACCTTCATCGTCCTGGGCCTGGGCGGCCTGGCCGGGGCGGTGGCGGCGGCGGTGCGCCGCTCCCGGCCGGAGGACCACGGCCCGGACCGGGGCGCCTCCTAGGAGCCTCCCTGGGCCTCCAGCGGCCCCAGGTGCAGCTTGTCGCCCTCCTTGGTGACCCGGTACTTCGGCAGCGGCCTGGTGGCCGGCCCGGTCACCACCGCACCGGTGGCCGCGTCGAACCGGGAGCCGTGGCAGGGGCAGTAGAGCCTTCCGTCCTTCGGCGCGTCGACCGCGCAGCCGGAGTGGGTGCAGACCGAGGAGAACGCGCAGTACTGGCCCGCCTTGGGCTGCACCACGTAGACCGCGTCTCCGCTGGCCGGGTCCTTGACCTGGGCCGAGCCGCCGACCGGGACGCTCGCGGCGTCCACCGTGACCGGCGCGGCGGCCGGTGCCGGGACGGCGGACTGCTTCGCCTTCGCGTCCGCGCCGGGCTTCTCCCGCCCGAAGGTGGCGGTCAGCGAGCCGGTGAGCAGTCCGGCGCCGCCCATCGCCACGGCCGCGATGCCGCCGTCCATCAGGGCCCGGCGCCGGACGTGGTCCTCGCGCAGGCCGCGCCCGCGGTCCCGGGCGGCGCGGCGGGCGAGGTAGCCGTCCACCGAGAGGTACGGGGTGCCGGCCAGCACCAGCGGCGTCCAGGCCATCAGGTAGGCGAGGTCGTTGCCGAGGTAGTACGGCGCGACGGTCCAGCTGACGGTGAGCCAGAGGGTGAGGCTGATCAGGGCCCCGCCGGCGGCGGCGAGCCGGCCCCAGAGGCCGAGCAGGGTGCCCAGGCCCACCGCCAGCTCGCCGAAGGCGACCAGCAGGGCGAACGGGGTGGGGTGGGACAGGGCCGGGCCGAGCAGGAAGTCGATCGGGCTGGAGCCCTTGACGGCCCGGGTCTGCGAGACGAACGAGGCCGGGTCGCCGGCCCCGGCCAGGTAGTGGCTGTCGGAGAGCTTGTCGAGCGCCGCGTAGACGAAGGTGGTGCCGAGGAAGATCCGCAGCGGCAGCAGCGCCAGCCGCGAACCGGTCGCCTTCCAGCCGGCGATCCGGCCGGCCCAGCCCGCCGGGCCCGAGCCGCCGCGGACGCCCGGAGCGCCGGGCGCCGGTCCGGCCGCGCCCTCCCCGGTCGTCCCGGCCCCGGCCGCGCCCGGCCCGGCCGCCACGGAGCTGCTGGCCTCCGCCATTCCCCACACCTTCCCTCACCGGCCCGTCACCGCCTGACAGGTCCGGACGCATTCTGCCCGCTCGTGAGCGCTTTCGGTGGGAGGGCCCACCTGGCGGGTGCCCGTCCACCGCGAACGGCCGCGGCGGGGGCACCCGGGGGGGGGTGGTGGGGGGCGGGCGGGGTAGCGGGGGAGGGGCGGGCCGGGGGGGGGGGGGGGACGACCCCACGCA
>NZ_JBHVIV010000074.1:0-45056 GCF_042799475.1 Kitasatospora sp. NPDC057692
GCCCGCGGTTCGCCGGCCTGTGTTCGTGCCGGGCGGGGCCCGCCGGGCCCGCGGGCGGGCCGGGCCGGATTAACACCCGGGGGGGGTATGTGGTTGTCCCCTACTCCCCGCGCCGTCACCGTGCCGCCGTCTCCGCCTTCACCCACTCCAGGTAGGCGGCACTGCCGGCGACCACCGGGACGGCGACCACCTCGGGGGTGTCGTAGTCGTGCCGTTCCGTCACGAACCCCGTGAGGGCGTCGGCCAGTTCGGCGCGGGTCTTGAAGTCGATCCGCCACTCGGCCGCGTCCTGGACCTCACCCTCCCACCAGTACACCGACTGGATCCGGTACACCTGCGCGCAGGCCGCGAGCCGTGCCCGGACCGCGTCGGCCGCCAGCGAGCGGGCCTTCGCCTCGTCGTCGTGGGTCGTGCTCATCACGAGAAGGTCGCTGTTGTTCGTCGTCATGCCGAAAGCCTAGGTGCGGCGGTAACCTACTCACTTACCCAGCGGGGGACACACCCAAGCCGTCCTGAAGTCGCCTTTTTTGACACGTGCCTGACGATCCGTCGTGTCGCGGCACGTTCGAGGGAGTACCTATGTCCCGGAGCCGCAAGCTCCACCGCCTCAGCAACCCCGACACCGCCGAGCGCCGCGCGCAGCGCATGCTGTTCCGGCACCTGCGGGACGACACCAACGCGAACCGCGGCCGGATGGCGCGGCGGGTGCGCGAGCTCCAGCTCCTGTTGGAGATGGACCCGATCGAGTTCGAGGGGCTGATAGCCCGGCTGATGGAGTCGATGGGCATGAGGGTCGAGCTCACGGCCCGGTCGAAGGACGGCGGGGTGGACGTCCGGGGCATCGACACCGACCCGTTCCGGGGCGGGAACGTGATCGTGCAGGTCAAGCGGTACCGGGACACGGTGACGCCGTCGGCCGTCCGGGACCTCTTCGGGACGCTGCAGCACGACCGGGACGCCACCAAGGCGGTGCTCGTCACCACCAGCAAGTTCGGGCCCAGCTCGCACCAGTTCGTCTCGGGCAAGCCGATCACGCTGATCAACGGGTCCGAGCTGGTCGGCCTGCTCAAGCACCACGGCTTCCACGAGGTGTTCGCCCCCGCCTACGGCGAGGTCCAGGACGCCGCCGGGCAGCCGGCGATCGAGGTGGCCGCCGAGCCGTCCCGGCTGCTGCTGCACTGGACCGGCGAGGACGAGTACGACATCGCCGCGCTGGTCTGCCAGGGCAACCGGGCCCTCTCCGACGACCACCTCGTCTTCTACAACAACCCTTCCACGCCCGACGGTTCGGTCCGGCTGGTCACCGGCTACGAGGACGCCAACGCCTGCCTGATGGTCGACTTCGAGGCGCTCCCCGCCGAGGCCGACCGGCTGGTGGTCATCGCCGCCGCCGACACCGAGAACCACCCCGGGGCCACCATGGCCGGGTTCGCCGGACCGGCGCTGATCCTTGAGGCGGGCGCCGACCAGGACGCGGCGATCGTGCACCTGGCGGACGGCGCGGAGTCCAACATCGCGATGCGCCTCGGCCGCTTCGACCGCGACGAGTCCGGCGACTGGGACTTCACCCCCGCCCTGGCCGGCTACCCGGGCGGCCTGCGGCAGGCGGTCATCGCCTACGGCCTGGAGGTCGCGGACGAGGAGCCGGTGGCGGCGGGGGCGTAGTGGTCGGCCCGCACGGGCGGGAACGACCAGGTCGGCAGGGCCGTTGGGTTGGCATGGTGGTGACGGTGGCCGTGGTGGCGGCTGTGCTGGTGACCGCGCTGTTCGTGGTGGCGGCGCTGCGGAGTGGACGTCGGCGGTCGCGTGCCGGGGCGCTGGCCGGCGGTCTGGGGATGACGGCGGTCGAGGAGCTGCACGCCCTGTTCAACGCCAACAAGCGGGTGCAGATCGAGCAGCGCCAGACCCGGCTCGTTCTGCGCGACGACGAGCACGCGGGTGCTCCGCCCGGGGCGGGCGTCGACCTGGACGCGGGTGTCGCGATGGTCCGCCGCCAGGAGTAGACGGTGCCGGCGGCCCCCGGGAGGGGCCGCCGGCACCGTGGCGTGGCGGGCGGGCTCAGCCGGTGTACTGGGCGAAGATCTTCGCGAACTCGTACGGCTGCTGCGGGATGTTGGTGCACTTGAAGAGGCCGCCGCCGGTGCAGGCGTTGGCGTCCCGGGTGGCGTCCCAGAAGGCCAGCATGCCGAGGCGGTGCTGCCGGGCGAAGGCGACCAGCTGCTGGGCGTCGGCCTGGTTGTAGACCTGGTGGTCGTCGTTCTCGCCGAGCATCGGGGTGACCCCGACCATGGACCACAGCCGGGCGTCGTCCTTGGCCGGGTACAGCGCCTTGAGCTGGCCGTACAGCGACTGCGCGGCCTGGACGGCGGCGTCGCCGTAGTCGGTTCCGGCGCGGTAGTAGTCCATCGCCATGACGTTGACGAGGTCGACGTCCACGCCCGCGTCCCGGGCGGAGCGGACGATGGCGACGCCCTCGCCGGTCAGGCCCTCGGGCAGGACCGGCAGGGTGAAGGAGACCTTCAGGCCGGGGTGGGCCTTCTGCAGCTTGGCGAGGGCGGCGGAGCGGCGCTCGTTGGCGACGGTGTCGGCGATCGCGGCGCCCTCGATGTCGAAGTCGACGTAGCGCAGGCCGTAGGCGTTCACCACGGCGTCGTACTCGGCGAACAGGGCGTCGACGCCGGTGCACGCCGCGGCGAGCTCGGTGCCACTGGCACCGCCGAAGGAGAGCTTGACGTCGCCGCCGGCCGCGCGCAGCGCGTCGATCTGGTCCTTGGCCCAACCGGTGCGCGGGTCGTAGGCGTTGAACCAGCTCGCCTTGCAGCCGACGGCGGTGACGAAGCCCATGGTGAAGGACTTGAGGGTGCCGGACTTCGCCATCGCGGGCATCGACGGGGTGGGCCAGGCGCCCATGTCGATGTACGGGGCCACCGGGAGGGCGGCGTTCGGCGCCGGGGTGGTCGGCCCGCCGGTCGGCGGCGCGGTGGTGGTCGGCGGGGGCGTGCCGGGTGTCGTGGGCGTACCGGGCGTGGTGGGCGGCGGCGTGCTCGGGTTGCCGCCGGGGCCGGTGAGCGCGACGTCGTCGGCGAGGTAGCCGCCCTGCCCGTACCAGCCGTGCAGGTAGACGTTGACACTGGTGGTGGCCGCGCCGGTGGTGAAGGTCGCGGTCAGCTGCTGCCAGCCGGAGCCGCCGGGCGTCCAGACGGCCGGGTCGGTGACACCGCTGCCGGTCGCGCCGAGGTACACGTACCGGCCCTGGACCCAGGCGCTGAGCGTGTACGTGGTGTTGGGCTTCACCGCGACGCTCTGGCCGCACTGCGCGGTGTCGGCACCGGAGACCTCGCCGCGCAGCGCGTACGAGCCGTCGTGCGCCCCGGAGCCGACCACGCCGCCGGTCGCCCCGGAGCAGCTCCAGGTGCCCAGCGAGCCGCTCTCGAACCCGGGGTCGCCCAGCAGGTTGCCGTCCGCGGCGCCGGCGTTCCCGGCGATCGTGGCGAGACCGCCGCCGGCCAGGACGACGGCGGTGGCGAGGCCGAGCAGCTTGGTGCGGACGGTCGGGCGCCGGTGCCGGGGGGCGGTGTCGTCGTGGGGCGCGGGTGGCATGGGGGTGCCTCTCGGGAACGAGGGGGGCCGCCGCCCGCCCCGCGCGGGGGGAGGAGGCGCGGGGCGGGCGGCGGTGGAGGGGTGGTCCGGTGGGGGAGGTGCGCGTTGCTGAGCATCAACCTGGACTAGACCACCTGGGCACGTCAAGCACCTCCGGGGCATCAAAGTCGCACCCTGGCAAGGCTTACGCGGACCTTAAGGTTCCGCCGGAACCCGCTCCGAGGCCGGCGCCCGCCGCCCGTCGGCCCGGCGGCTAGGGTGCCGTCATGACCAAGGACAGCGGAGGCAGGGACCTGCGGATCGCCTTCGTCGGCGACTCCTTCACCCAGGGGATCGGGGACCCGGAGTTCCGCGGCTGGGTGGGCCGGGCGGCGGCGGACTGCTGGGCGGAGCTCGCGGCGGGGCCGGACCGGGTGACGGTGTTCAACCTGGGCGTGCGGCGGAACACCTCGGCGGACGTGCTGGCCCGCTGCTGGGGCGAGACGGCGGTCCGGGTGCTGCCCGGCGCGGACAACCGGCTGGTGCTGTCGGTGGGCAGCAACGACGCGGTGGAGGAGGGCGGCCGCCCGCGGGTCGCGCCGGAGGAGTGCCTGGCCAACGTGGCCGCGCTGCTGGACGGGGCGCGCGAGCGCGGCCTCGCGCCGCTGGTGGTGGGCCCGCCGCCGGTGGTCGGCGCGGGGGCGGAGCACCTGGAGCGGCTGCTGGCGCTGGCCGACGGGATCGCCGGGGTCTGCGCCGGGCGCGGGGTGCCGTTCGTCGGCGTGACCCGGGAGCTGGCGGCGGACCGGGAGTGGGTGGCGGAGGCCCTGGCCGGGGACGGTGCGCACCCGGGCGCGGGCGGGTACCGGCGGCTCGCGGACCTGGTGCTGCGGGGCGGACTGCGGGCGTGGCTGACGGAGGATCACCCCGCGGCGGTCACCGGCTTGACCTAGAGCGCACTCCAAGGGGGAGGCTGGTCCCCGTCGAACCGACCGCGGTCGGCACCACGGGGGCCGCCATCAGTGAGGAGCACCGTCATGCGCAACGCCACGCTCGGCAGCGAGGGTCCTGAGGTCGGGGTCGTCGGCCTCGGCTGCATGGGGATGACCTGGGCCTACGACGTCCACAACCGCGACGACGACACCTCGGTGCGGGTGATCCGGCAGGCGCTGGACCTCGGCGTCACGCTGATCGACACCTCCGACATCTACGGGCCCTACACCAATGAGGAGGTGGTGGGCGCCGCGCTGGCCGGGCCGTACCGGGAGCGCGCGGTGCTGGCCACCAAGGTGGGCCTGGTGCCGGGCAACGCCGAGGAGCGGGTGCTGCGCAACGGCCGCCCCGAGCACATCCGGAAGTCGATCGACGACAGCCTGCGCCGGCTCGGCACCGACCACGTCGACCTCTACCAGCTGCACCGGATCGACCCCGAGGTGCCGGTCGAGGAGTCCTGGGGCGCGCTCGCCGAGGCGGTCGCGGCCGGCAAGGCGCGGCGGATCGGACTCTCCGAGGTGAACGTGGCGGAGATCAGGCGCGCGCAGGCCGTCCACCCGGTGGCCTCGGTGCAGAACGAGCTGTCGCTCTGGACCCGGGACTCGCTCGCCGAGGTGCTGCCGTACACCGAGGAGCAGGGGATCGCGTTCCTGCCGTTCTCCCCGCTCGGCCGGGGCTTCCTGACCGGCGGCATCGCGTCCTTCGACGAGCTGCCGGCGGACGACTTCCGCCGCGGGCTGCCGCGCTTCCAGCAGGAGGCGCTGAAGGCCAACCTGGCCCTGGTGGACCGGGTGCGGGCGGTCGCGGCGCGGCACGGCGCGACGCCCGCGCAGGTGGCGCTCGCCTGGGTGCTGGCGCAGGGGCGGTACGTGCTGCCGATCCCGGGGACCAAGACGCCGAAGTACCTGGCGGAGAACGCGGCGTCGGCCGACCTGGTGCTCTCGCCGGCGGACCTCGCCGAGCTGGACGCGCTGCCGGCGGCGGCGGGCGACCGGTACTGAGCGGAATGCCCTAGGGGAGGGGCGCCGGGCCCTCCTGGATCCAGATCTGCTTGCGCCCGGTCTCGCCCGGTGCCCGGACCGGGGCGTCGACCACCCGGTCGAGGCGGAAGCCGAGCCGGCGGGCCACCGCGCCGCTGGCGGTGTTGGCCGGGTCGCAGTGGATCTCGACCCGGCGGATCCCGGGCAGGGCGAGCGCCGCCGCGGCGACGGACCGGGCGGCGGCGGTGGCGATGCCGCGGCGCGTGTGCGCGGCGCTCACCCAGTAGCCGATCTCCAGCGCGCCCGGGCCGATCCGGCCGTGCAGGCCGAACGAGCCGATCACCCGGCCCGGTTCGGCGTCCAGGCCGAGCAGGTAGATGAAGTCGGTGCCGGCGTCCCAGGCGGCGACGCAGGCCGCGGTGAGTTCGGCGGTCCGGGCGGGGGTGGGCGCCTCGGCGGCCCACTCCAGCCAGGGGCGCAGGTGGTCGAGGTCGGCCCGGACGGCGGCGTTGAGCGCGGGCGCCTGGGCCGGGGAGCGCCGCCGCAGGGTGATCCCCTCGGCCGGCCGCAGCAGTTCGGGCGGCCGGCCGAGGGCGGGTGCGCCGGACGCGGGCGCGTCCCCGCACGGCGGCGGCATGACGTGATTCATGACAGCGATTATGTCGGCGTCCTGTACCTGTCACCACCGGCCGCCGCCGCGCGCCGGGACCGTCCGGGGGCGTGTCAGAGCCGGACGAGCACCTCGTCGAGCTCCTTGCGCCGCAGGTCCGGCACGCGCGCCCCCTCGGCGGGGTAACCGACCGGGATGACGTAGGCGGCCCGCTCCTCCTGCGGCCGTTCGCACACCTCGTTGAGGAACTTCATCGGACTCGGCGTGTGGGTGAGCGTGGCCAGTCCCGCCTGGTGCAGCGAGGCCAGCAGCAGGCCGACCGCGATGCCCACCGACTCCTTGGTGTAGTACGGGCGCGGCGAGGCGGGGCCCTTGTGGACCTCGAAGACGACGATCACGGCCGGCGCGTCCTCCAGGAACGGCTTGTGCCAGTCGGTGCCGATCGGCGCCAGCGCGGTCAGCCACTCCTCGGAGGCCCGGTGCGCGTAGAACTCGCGCTCCTCGGCCTCGGCGGCCTCCCGCAGCCGGCGCTTGCGCTCCGGATCGGTGATCACCACGAACCGCCAGGGCTGGACGTGCGCGCCGCTCGGCGCGGTGTTGGCGGTGCGGACGGCCCACTCGACGACGCCGTCCGGGATCGGCCGGGTCGCGTAGTCGCGGACGGTCCGGCGCTGGTCCATCACGTCGTGGAACGCCTTGCTGCGGGCCTCGGCCTCGTGGGCGGGCACGGTCATGGGGGTGAGCGGGACGGTCGGGTAGGACGCGCCTGCCACCGCGCTGTCGAGCGCTGTGCTGTCAACCATGGGCGACAGCACAGCACATGACGGCGGGCCGGGGAAGAGGTCTGGACCTTCTCTCCCGGCCCGCGGCCACGTCCCCGGCCGCCCCGCGGCTCCGTCGGCTCCAGCGGGGCCCGGCTACAGCTCGCGGACCGTGCCGCCGCCGACCTCGATCCGGCGGTTCACCGCGACCGTGTCCAGCATCCGCCGGTCGTGGGTGACCAGCAGCAGCGTGCCGGTGTACGAGCCCAGCGCCGACTCCAGCTGCTCGATCGCGGGCAGGTCCAGGTGGTTGGTGGGCTCGTCCAGCACCAGCAGGTTCACCCCGCGGGCCTGGAGCAGCGCCAGCGCCGCCCTGGTCCGCTCACCGGGGGAGAGGGTGCCCGCCGGGCGCAGCACGTGCACCGCCTTCAGACCGAACTTGGCCAGCAGGGTGCGCACCTCCTCCGGCGCGAGCTCCGGGACGGCGGCGGCGAACGCCTCCAGCAGCGGCTCCCCGCCGAGGAACAGTCCGCGGGCCTGGTCCACCTCGCCGACCACCACGCCGGAGCCCAGCACGGCGCTGCCCTCGTCGAGGTCGAGCCGGCCCAGCAGGGCGGCCAGCAGGGTGGACTTGCCCGCGCCGTTGGCGCCGGTGATGGCCACCCGGTCCGCCCAGTCGATCTGCAGGTCCACCGGGCCGAGCGTGAAGTCGCCGCGCCGGGCGGTGGCCCCGCGCAGGGTGGCGACCACGGAGCCGGAGCGCGGCGCGGTGGCGATCTCCATCCGCAGCTCCCACTCCTTGCGCGGCTCCTCGACCACGTCGAGGCGCTCGATCATCCGCTGCGTCTGACGGGCCTTGGCGGCCTGCTTCTCGGTGGACTCGGTGCGCATCGCGCGCCCGATCTTGTCGTTGTCGCTGGACTTGCGGCGCGCGTTGCGCACGCCGTTCTCCATCCAGCCGCGCTGCATCCGGGCCCGGGCCTCCAGGCCGGCCTTGGTGTCGGCGTACTCCTCGTACTCCTCGCGGGCGTGCCGGCGGGCGGTGGCGCGCTCCTCCAGGTACGCCTCGTAGCCGCCGCCGTAGAGGTTGACCTGCCCCTGGTGCAGGTCCAGCTCCAGCACCTTGGTGACGGTGCGGGCCAGGAACTCGCGGTCGTGGCTGATCACCACGGTGCCCGCGCGCAGGCCCTTGACGAAGGCCTCCAGCCGCTCCAGGCCGTCCAGGTCGAGGTCGTTGGTGGGCTCGTCGAGCAGGAAGACGTCGTAGCGGGAGAGCAGCAGCGAGGCCAGGCCGGCCCGGGCCGCCTGGCCGCCGGACAGGGCCGTCATCGGCAGGTCGAGGGAGACCTTGAGGCCGAGCGAGTCGGCGACCTCCTCGGCCCGCTCCTCCAGGTCGGCGCCGCCGAGGTCCAGCCAGCGGTCCAGGTTCACCGCGTAGGCGTCGTCGGCGCCGGGCACGCCGTCCACCAGGCCCTGGGTGGCCTCGTCCAGGGCGGCCTGTGCGGCGGCCACCCCGGTGCGGCGGGCCAGGAAGTCGCGGACCGACTCCTCCGGGCGGCGCTCCGGCTCCTGGGGGAGGTGGCCGACGTTGGCGGTGGCCGGGCTGAGCCGCACCGAACCGCCCTCCGGGGCGTCCAGGCCGGCCAGCAGGCGCAGCAGGGTGGACTTCCCGGCTCCGTTGACACCGACCAGGCCGATCACGTCGCCGGGGGCGACGACCAGGTCCAGGCCGGAGAAGAGGGTGCGCTCGCCGTGGCCGGCGGCGAGGTCCTTGACGACGAGTGTGGCGCTCATGATGCCCCGATTCTAGGCGGGCGGGCACGGACGATGCCGGGGCGGCGGCAGCTGCGGGTGCCGCCGCCCCGGCCCGCGGACCGGTCCGGGACGGGGCCGCCGGCGGATCGGCGCTCGATCGGCACCCGAACGGCACCGGAAAAACCGGTTGCACGCGTCCGGGGGGCCTCCGTAACGTGATGTCCGCCACCCGCCAGAACAGGAGTAGGCCCTTGATCTACTGAGGTCCCGAGACACCGCCCCCGCCGCGCCGCAGCCAGGTCGCAGCCAGGTCACCAGCCCTGTGCCGACCGGCTCGCTGCCCGCGGTCCGTGAGTGTGCGCGTGCCCGACCTCAGTGGTGAGCCGGCCCGGCGTCCCCTGTCCCTGTGACGACCCCGGCCCTCCCCTCCCGGTCCCCGCCCGCACCGCGGTGTCTCCCCGTGTTGCTCCACGACCACGTCGGCGACCTTCGGGAGGCTTTCCATGGCACAACCCACCACCTCACTCCTCTGCACCGACCTCTCCTTCGAGTGGCCGGATGGCAGGCCCGTCCTCGACGGCTTCCACCTCGCGGTCGGCCCCGGCCGCACCGGGCTGATCGGCCTCAACGGCGCCGGCAAGTCCACCCTGCTGCGCCTGCTGGCGGGCGAGCTCACCCCCGCCTCCGGCGCCGTCAAGGCGGCCGGCGAGATCGGCTACCTGCCGCAGGGCCTCACCCTGGAAACCGGCCTGCGGGTCGACGAGGCGCTCGGCGTCCGGGCCGCCCGCGAGGCCCTGCACGCCATCGAGACCGGCTCCACCGACCAGCGCCACTTCGACGCGGTCGGCGACGACTGGGACGTCGAGGAGCGCGCCCGCGCCCTGCTCGACCGGCTCGGCCTGCACCGGCTCGACCTCGACCGCACCACCGGTGAACTCTCCGGCGGCGAGGCCGTCCTGCTGCGGCTGGCCACCCTGCTGCTGCGCCGCCCCGACGTCCTGCTGCTCGACGAGCCGACCAACAACCTCGACCGCTCCGCCCGGCAGCGGCTCTACGAGACGGTGGCCGGCTGGGGCGGCGTGATGGTGATCGTCAGCCACGACCGCGAGCTGCTCCAGCACGTCGACCAGATCGCCGAACTGAGGGACGGCCAGGTCACCTGGTACGGCGGCAACTTCGCCGATTACGAGCGCACCGTCGCCGCCCAGCAGGAGACCGCCGAACGGCTGCTGCGCAACGCCGAGGCCGACGTCCACCGCCAGAAGCGGGACCTCGCCGAGGCCCGGATGCGGCTGGAGCGCAGCGCCGGGTACGGCCGGAAGCGCTCGGTCACCCGCAACGACCCGCACATCTTCGCCGGCAAGCTCAAACGCCAGGGCCAGGAGACCGCCGGCCGGATCCAGGGCATGCACACCGAACGCCTGGAGGAGGCCCGGCGCAAGCTGACCACCGCCGAGGAGGCCGTCCGGGACGACGCCGAGATCCGGATCGACCTGCCCCGCACCGCCGTGCCGGCCGGGCGCACCGTGCTCACCCTGGACAAGGTCCGGCTGCCGCACGGCATCACCGCCGACCTCGACCTGCGCGGGCCGGAGCGGATCGCCCTGGTCGGCCGCAACGGCGCGGGCAAGTCCACGCTGCTGCGCACCATCGCCGGCGAACTCGCCCCGGTGGCGGGCGAGGTGATCGCCCCGGTGCCGCTGCGCCACCTCCCGCAGCGGCTCGACCTGCTCGACGACGGGCTGACCGTCGTGGGCAACGTCAAGCTGTTCGCGCCGCGCGCGGGGGACAACGCGGTCCGTGCCCGGCTGGCCCGGTTCCTGTTCCGCGGCGGGCGGGCCGACCAGCCGGCCGGCACGCTCTCCGGCGGCGAGCGGTTCCGCGCCACCCTGGCCGCGCTGCTGCTGGCCGACCCGCCGCCGCAGCTGCTGCTGCTCGACGAGCCGACCAACAACCTCGACCTGGCCAGCGTCCGCCAGCTCACCCAGGCGCTCGCCGCCTACCAGGGCGCGCTGATCGTCGCCAGCCACGACCTGCCGTTCCTGCGCGGCCTGGGCGTCACCCGCTGGCTGGAGCTGGACGGCGAGCTGAGGGCGGTGGACCCGATGTAGGGGTGGGGCCGGCCGGTGGGGCGGTGGAGCCGAGGCGGCCCCCGGCCCCGGCGGTCAGCGCGGGCCGGCCCCGGCGGCGAGCAGCCGCCGGGCCTCGGTCAGCGCGGAGTCCTTCAGTGCGGCCAGCTCCGCCGGGGTGAAGACCGGGGTGCGGACGTCCGGCGGGATGCCCGGGCCGTCGAAGGTGGTGCCGGCGGGGGTGAGGAACTTCTCGTTCGGCAGGCCGACCAGGAGCTCGTCGGAGACCGGCCTGAACAGGATGTCGGAGAAGACGCCCTGGGTGTTCTCGCCGATCCGGACCGCCGCCGGGCGCCGCTGCATCATCGCCTGGGTGAAGGTCTCGCCCGCGCTCACGGTCGAGCCCGCCGTGAGCAGGGCGACCGGGCCGGTGAAGCGGGTCGCCCCGGGGGCGGGCCGGACCGTGGCGGCCTGGGGCCGGGTGAAGGCGGTCGGGTCGGCCGGGTCGTTGCGGGCCACCTTCCGGTAGGCGGTGAAGGGCCGGTCGGTGAGCCGGGAGGCGATCCGCAGGCCCAGCTCGTCGGAGCCGCCGCCGTTCAGCCGCAGGTCGATCACCAGCCCGTTCAGCCGCTCGGGGTGGGCCAGTACGAGGTCCAGCGCCCTGTCCAGCTCGGCCGCCTGCTGCTGGTACGAGCCGTCGTCGACGTAGCCGTCGAAGGCGCTCACCCGCAGGTAGCCGATGCCGCCGGGGAGTTCGCCGACACCCAGCCGGCCGTCGCCGAAGGGCTGCTCGGGGGCGAGGAGCTGGGCGGCGACCGCCCGGCCCGCCTGCTCCCGCACCTGGTCACCGGGCTCCTCGGTGCCCGGCCGCAGTCCGCCGAAGACCAGGTCGTACCCGCCGTCGGCCGCCTTGCGCCCCAGGAAGGTGTGGGCGTCGCCGAGCGGTTCGATCAGGCCCTTGATGATCCCCGCGAGCGCGGTGGTGTCGGTCTGCGGGGTGATGGTCGCCCGGGCCTGCGCGCCGCGGGCCTTCCAGTCGATGCCCTTGGCGGCGAAGAACGGGTAGTTCTCCTCGAAGGTCGCCCAGAACCGGTCGAAGGTCGAGAGCGCGTCCTGCGGCGCAGGCCGGGTGCACTGCGCGGGCAGTCCGCCGGGCAGCCGGGCCAGGTCCTTGGTCGAGCTGGCGCCGTCCTCCTTGGAGACGGCCCGGTCCCGGCCCCGGGGTGTGACGGTCAGTTCGCCGAACCCCTTGCCGGGGATGCCGTAGCGGACGGCGCCGCCGTGCCCGGGCGCACCGACCTGTGCGGCGGTCAGCCAGCCCGGGGTGCAGCTGATCCGGGTCACGTCGTAGGTGGTGAGGGCGGTTCCGTGGATCTCGACGATCGTGCTGTAGCCGTCCACCTGCCAGACGCCCTCCAGCCGGTTGACGCCCGGCCGCCCCGCCGCGCCGTCCCCGTCCGGTGCTCCGGCCGCTCCGGCCGCTCCGGTCGCGCTCGCCGTGCTCGCCGTCCCCGCCGCGAGCGCGAGCGCGACCGCCGCGACGCCGGCCGCCCGGGCCGTCGATGTCCTGCGTCCGATACCCATGCCGTGTCCTGTGCCCTCCAGGTCCGGGCCTCCCCCGCGGAACCCCTCCGCCGCCCACGGATTGACGGTACGGACCGGTCGGGCCGCGGTACGTCAGCCTGCGGAGCGGTCCGCACCCCGACCAGGGAGGTACACCGGCGGGGTCCGGCTCCGCCCGGCGGCGTACACCTGCCCGGAGCGGTCCCGGAGGCGTCGGCTCGGTGTCCAACTCCCGTACGCTCCAGTACCATCGGCGCCATGCCAGCTCTCAACATCGAGTACACGGAGCACGAGCTCGCCGCCATCCGCGAGGCGGCCGCCGCCGACGGCAAGAGCGTCAAGGCCTATGTGCACGACCTGAGTGTGCGGGAGCAGCAGCGCCGGGTGTTCGTCTCCCACGCGGTGGCGTTCTGGAACGCGCACCGCGAGGAGTTCGACCGGGAGTTCCCGGAGGACGCGCCCGCCGCCTGAGCGGGGCGCGGGCGACGGGGGTGCCGCGATGATGCTGCTGAGGGTCGATCTGCGCTGGCTGCTCGACGTCCAGGAGCTGGCCTCGCCGGAGGACCTCGGCGTGCGGGACTACTCGGCGCTGCAGGCGGCCGTCGCCCGGCACCGGGTGAACACCGCGCAGCTCGGCCACGACGCCGACCCGGCCTGGTGCGCGGCCACCCTGATGCACACCATCGTGCTGCTGCGCCCGCTTCCGGTGCGCAACAACCTGTACGCCTGCATGACGACGGCGGCGTACATGCACGCGGCCGGGGAGGGCATCGACCCGCCGTACGGGGTGCTGGTGGAGCTGGCCCGGGACATCGCCGAGGGACGGGCGGACGTGTTCGCGGCGGCCGACCGGATCCGGTCCTGGCGGATCTGAGCGCCGTCGGGATGCCCGGGCCCCGGCGGGCCCGGGGGTGCGGCGCAGCCGCCTGCCTGCCGGCCCGCCCGTTCAGCCCGGCAGCACGAACCCCGACTCGTACGCCGCGATCACCGCCTGGGTGCGGTCCCGCGCCCCCAGCTTGGCCAGCACGCCGCCCACGTGCGTCTTGACCGTCTCCTGGCTGAGCACCAGCCTCGCGGCGATCTCCCCGTTGCTGAGCCCGGCCGCCATCAGCCGCAGCACCTCCCCCTCCCGCCCGGTGAGCCGCCCGATCGGGCCGCGGTCGGGCGCCGGACGGGAGGCCCGGGCGGTCGGCGCCGCGTACCGCAGGGCCAGGTCGCGGACGGCCGCCGGGAACAGCAGCGAGTCGCCGCGCGCGATCAGCCGCACCGCCTGCACCATCTCCTCGGCCCGCGCCCGCTTCAGCAGGAACCCGGCCGCCCCCGCCCGCAGCGCGTCGTAGACGTGGTCGTCGTGCTCGAAGGTGGTGACCACCAGGATCCGGGGCGGTTCGGCCATCCCGGAGACCAACTGCTCGGTGGCCCGGATGCCGTCGATCCCCGGCATCCGGACGTCCATCAGCACCACGTCCGGCCGCAGCGCCCGGACCAGCGGGACCACCTCGGCGCCGTCGGCCGCCTCGCCGACCACGGTGAGGTCCGGCTCGGCGTCGATCACCACCCGCAGGCCGGTGCGCACCAGCCGCTCGTCGTCGGCGATCACCACCCGGACCGGCCCGCCGGCCGCGGCCCCCGAGCCCTCCGCGCCGTACCCGTCGTCGTTCACCGCTCTCCTCCCACCGGCAGCCAGACGGCCAGCCGCCATGTCGTCCCGTCGTTCACCGGCCCGGCCTCGAAGCCGCCGCGCAGCGCCGCCGCGCGCTCGCCGATCCCGCGCAGCCCGCGCCCGCCGCCGGGCCGGCTGGGCCGCGGCCGGCCGAGCGGGTTGGTCAGTTCGATCTCCAGCCGCCCGCCGGCCGGGGCGACCCGCAGCCGGGCGGGCGCGGGTCCGGCCGGTCCGGCGTGCCGCAGCACGTTGGTCAGGCCCTCCTGGACGATCCGGTAGGCCTCGCGGGAGAACGCGGACGGCAGCCGGTCCAGGCCGGGGGCCAGCTCGGCGTCCACCGCCAGCCCGGTCCGGGCCAGCTGCCGCAGCAGGTCGTCCAGTCCGGCGAGGGTCGGTCCGGCCGGCCCGGCCGTGTCGCCGTCCGCCTCGCGGAGCAGCCCCAGCACCGCGTCCAGCTCGGCGACGGCGTCGCGCGCGGTCTCCTCGATGGCGGCCAGCGCCTCCGCCGCGAACTCCGGGTCGGAGCGCAGCACCCGGGCGGCCGCCGAGGCCTGGATGCCGACGGCGCTCAGCGCGTGGCCGACCGAGTCGTGCAGCTCCCGGGCCAGCCGGTTGCGCTGGGCGAGCACGGCGGCCCGCCGTTCGGCGGTGGCCAGCCGCTCGTCCGGGGTCGGGCCGAGCAGTACGGGCGCCCACCGCGCCAGCAGCGCGCCGAGCCCGGCGCTGGTGCCGACGATCAGCGCGAGCAGCGCGCCGCCCAGCACCGGCCCGGGCAGCCAGCCGGGCACGCCGCGGGCCTCCCAGAACCGCACCGCCTCCTCGAAGCCGGTCGGCCGGAGGATCAGCACCACCGCGAACGGCGCACCGGCCAGCGTCATCCCGCTGACGACGCCGCCGAACAGCAGGTGCAGCACGAACCACGCCGCCGTCCGCCGCCGGGCCGCCCAGGACCGGGCCGGTCCGGTGACCACCTCGGCGGCCCGCCGGGGCGCGCACAGCGCCAGGGCCGCCGCGCCCTCCAGGGCCCGGACGGTCGGGACCAGGGCGGTGACGGCGGCCATCGGGAGCGAGGCGGCGAGCGCGGCGAAGTAGAGCAGGACCTGCACCAGGGAGCCCTTGCGCGGGTCCAGCGCGCCCAGGGCGACCGTCGACAGCATCCAGTACGGCATCAGCAGTGCGCCGCCGAGCACCAGGTGCACCCAGCGCAGCCGGGCCCGCCGTCCGAGCAGCGCACCCGCCGCCCGCCGCAGCGCGTCGCCGCCGCGCCCGTCCCGCGCCCGCGTCCGCGCCCGCCCCGCCCCCGTGATCACTTCGCCGACTCTACGTCAGCCCTCGCGGCGGGGCCGACCGTTGCGGCGGACCACGCGGTGTCCGGGACGGCGCCCGCCGCCGCCCGCTCGGCCAGCGCGACCGCGCCCACCGCCAGCACCAGCAGCCCGGCCACCACCTGCCCCGCCTCCACCAGCGGCAGCAGCCCCGGCACCGCCTCGCGCGGGTCGGCGGAGGCCGTGACGGACGTCCCGAAGGCCACCAACTGCCAGGCGCCCCAGGCGAACACCGACCCCGCCGCGGTCCACACCACCGCCAGCGGCCCGCACAGCCGCCACCCCGGCCGGCGCCGGAACACCAGCACCAGCAGCGCCGCCACCGCGGTCACCGCCATCCCGGCCGTCACCGCGTCCATGACCGCCATGCCCCGGCCGCGCTGCTCCTGCCACACCACCGGCAGCCCGGCCGAGCCGCCGGACGCCCAGTACAGCCGGGCCGCCGCGACCCCGGCGGCGAGCAGCGCGGCGACGCAGGCGAAGGCCCGCTGGGTGGTCAGCGTGGGGGAGTCCGGCAGGTCCCCGATCCGGTCGCGGCGCAGCAGCCCGGCCCAGCGCTCCCGCGCGTACAGCAGGAAACCGGTGATCAGGGCCGGCCCCTGGACGGCGAATCCGCCGTACACCAGGGTGAACACCCAGCCGCTGGGCCCGTCCTCGGCGCCGGGCCCGGCGGCCTCCGGGCCGAGGACCAGGGCGGACAGCAGGAAGAGCGGCAGGGCGACCAGGATGGTGCCGAGCAGACCGGTCGCGACCCACATCGGGAAGGCCAGCAGTCCGGCGGGCACGCGCCGCCCCCACGGCCGGACGAACGCGAGCGCCAGGGCGACGGCCACGGCGTCCATGCCGAAGGTGAGCAGGTTGAGCAGCCACAGGTCGTCCATCGCCTCGGAGTCCCCGACCCCGACCGGGTGGCCGGTCAGCCAGAGGAGCTTCAGGGTGAGGTAGGGCACGGTCGCGGCGACGGCCGTCCAGGCCGCGGCGGTCCGCACCCGGCCGACGGGTGCGGTGGCGGGTGCGGTGGCGGGGGAGACGGGGAGGAGCGGAAGCGTCGAGGTCATGCCCCCACGCTCCCGCGTACCCGCCCGCCCGTACGTCCTGCGGCCGTCCGATCCGCCTCCCCCGCCGGGGGGATCCGGCGGGGGAGGCGGCGGTCCTCGGGGAGGAGGGGACCGCTGGGGGACGATCGGCTCGCAGCCGATCGCCCGTCCGGCGGCTGCGAGGAACTGCGTCCACACGGCCCCGGTGACGGGCAGCAGGGCGTGGTCCCCGCGGCCAGGCCCGCGAGCCCGACCGCGAGCCGGGCGATCCCCTCCGCGTGGTCGCCGTCCTCCCCGTCGTGCCCGGCGCCGACCGTCGCCCGCAGTCCGGCGGGACAGCCCTCCGGGAGCAGCGCCCGCGCGCCGCCCGGCGTCACCGCGCCCACCGCGCCGCCCTCGGCGAAGAGCCGGGCCGCCGGGCGCGCCTCGGCGCCCGCGCTCCGGGACACGGAGAGCCCGAACGAGACGCTCCGCCCGGTGTCCCCGAACAGGCCGGAGCTCACCGCGGCGCGGCAGTACCGCGCCGGGTCGACGGCGGCCGGGGCGTAGCCGGCGGACTTCTCCTCGCTGATCCGCCCCGGCCCCAGCGCGTCGTGCACGGCGTCGGCGCTCGCCGCGCCGCCGCACACGCTGTCCGGCCCGAGGGCGTTGGTGAACGCGTACAGCAGGACCCCGGACACCCCGGCGGTGATCGCCGGCAGCACGCCGGCCGCCCGCAGCCGCAGCGACCGGGTGGTGAACCCGCGCCTTCATCAGGCCGCGCATCGGGTCGCCCCGGCGGCCGGTGACGGCGGAGTGGTCCGGGCCCCAGAACTCCTCGCCCTCGCGCCCCGTCCGCGCCGGGCCCGAAGGTCTTGTTACTGAACGGTCGCTTCCCTATCATCGCGAGTGTGACAGCTTTACTGTCAGACTTCGTCGACCCCCGGAGGGGCAGTGGCGCCCGAACCTGACAACGGCGGGGGCGGCGGACCGCTGTCCGGCGTCCGCGTGGTCGAACTCGCCGGAATCGGCCCCGGGCCGTTCGCCGCGATGCTGCTGGGCGACCTCGGCGCCGACGTCGTCCGGGTCGACCGGCCCGAGCCCTCGCCGCTCGGCATCGACCCGCCGTACGACGTCGCGGGCCGCAACAAGCGCTCGGTGGTCGTCGACCTCAAGTCCCCCGAGGGGCCGGGCCTGGTGCTCGACCTGGCGGCCCGCGCCGACCTGCTGATCGAGGGCTACCGGCCCGGCGTCGCCGAGCGTCTCGGTGTCGGCCCCGAGGCCTGCCTGGCCCGCAACCCCGCGCTGGTCTACGGGCGGATGACCGGCTGGGGCCAGCACGGACCGCTGGCCGCCCGGGCCGGGCACGACATCGGGTACACGGCGGTGTCGGGTGCGCTCGGCCTGGTCGCGCCGCCGGCCGCGGACGCCGCCGAGGGGCCGCCCGCGCTGCCCGCCAACCTGCTCGGCGACTACGCCGGCGGCTCGCTCTACCTGGTCGTCGGCCTGCTCGCCGCCCTCCACCACGCCCGCGCCACCGGGGCCGGCCAGGTCGTCGACGCCGCCATCGTCGACGGCGCCGCCCACCTCACCGCCGTCCTCCAGGGGCTGCTGGCCGGCGGGCGGTGGCAGGACCGGCGCGGGGTCAACCTGCTGGACGGCGGCGCGCCGTTCTACGCCGTCTACCCGGCCGCCGACGGTGGCCACCTCGCGGTGGGCGCCCTGGAACCGAGGTTCTACGCCGAGTTCGCCCGGCTGCTGGAACTCGGCCCGGACGCGCCCGGCCAGTGGGAGACCGCCCGCTGGCCCGAACTGCGCGCCCGGATCGCCGCGCGCTTCGCCGACCGCCCCCGGGCCGACTGGGAGGCCGTCTTCGCGGGCTCCGACGCCTGCGTGGAGCCGGTGCTGACGATGCGTCAGGCGCACGTCCACCCGCATCTGGCGAGCCGGGCGACGTACGTCGAGGTCGACGGCGTCACCCAGCCCGCCCCCGCCCCGCGGTTCTCCGCCACCCCAGGCGCGCTGCGCCGCCCGCCGGCCCGGCCGGGCGCCGACACCGCCGGGGTCGCCGCCGACTGGGGCGTGCCCGGCCTCGCCGCGCCGCCGACCGCCTGAACCGCCCACCCCGCCAAGGAGCCTGCCGTGCAACGCGACCTCTTCACCGACGAGCACGAGGACTTCCGGACCACCGTCCGGGCCTATCTCGCCAAGGAGGTGCTGCCGCACTACGACCGCTGGGAGAAGGCCGGCATCGTCGACCGCGAGGCCTGGTCGGCCGCCGGCCGGCAGGGCCTGCTCGGCCTCGCCGTCCCCGCGGAGTACGGCGGCGGGGGAACCGCGGACTTCCGCTACGCCGCCGTGCTGGCCGAGGAGTTCGCCCGGGCCGGCGCCTCCGGCCTGGCGCTCGGCCTGCACAACGACATCATCGGCCCCTACCTCACCTCGCTCGCCACCGAGGAGCAGAAGCGCCGCTGGCTGCCGGGCTTCTGCACCGGCGAGCTGATCACCGCCATCGCGATGACCGAGCCCGGCACCGGCTCCGACCTCCAGGGCATCCGGACCCGGGCGGTCGACCACGGCGACCACTTCCTGCTCAACGGCGCCAAGACCTTCATCTCCAACGGCATCCTCGCCGACCTGGTGGTCGTGGTCGCCCGCACCACCCCCGAGGGCGGCGCGCACGGCCTGAGCCTGCTGGTCGTCGAGCGCGGCACGCCAGGCTTCGAGCGCGGCCGCAACCTCGACAAGATCGGCCAGAAGGCCCAGGACACCGCCGAGTTGTTCTTCCACGACGTCCGCGTCCCCAAGCGGAACCTGCTCGGCGAGCCGAACCAGGGCTTCCTGTACCTGATGCGCAACCTCGCCCAGGAGCGGCTCACCATCGCCGCCGCCGCGATCGCCGGCGCCGAGCACCTGGTCGAGATCACCACCGCCTACGTCAAGCAGCGCGAGGCGTTCGGCCGACCGCTGGCCAAGCTCCAGCACGTCCGTTTCGAGATCGCCGAACTGGCCACCGAGTGCGCCGTCACCCGGGCCTTCGTGGACCGCTGCATCACCGAGCACAACCGCTGCGCGCTCACCCCGGCGGACGCCTCGATGGCCAAGTGGTGGGCCACCGAGCTGCAGAAGCGCACCGCCGACCGCTGCCTCCAGCTCCACGGAGGCTACGGCTACATGGCCGAGTACCCGGTGGCCAGGGCGTTCACCGACGGCCGCATCCAGACCATCTACGGCGGCACCACCGAGATCATGAAGGAGATCGTGGGCCGCTCCCTGCTCGACTGAACCCGAGAGCTCGACCGAGCCTCCGAGTCCGACCGAACCCCCGAGTCCGACCGAACCCCCGACCGGTCTCCGGCGCCAACCCCGCTGCCCCGAAAGGCTCCCCACCGTGACCACCGAAGCGTACGTCTACGACGCGATCCGCACCCCGCGCGGCCGGGGCAAGGCCACCGGCTCCCTGCACGGCACCAAGCCGATCGACCTGGTCGTCGGCCTGATCCACGAGCTCCGCCGCCGCTTCCCCGGGCTGGACCCGGCGGCGATCGACGACATCGTGCTCGGCGTGGTCAGTCCGGTCGGCGACCAGGGCTCCGACATCGCCCGGATCGCCGCCATCGCCGCCGGGCTGCCCGACACCGTCGCCGGCGTTCAGGAGAACCGCTTCTGCGCCTCCGGCCTGGAGGCCGTCAACCTGGCCGCGGCCAAGGTCCGCTCCGGCTGGGAGGACCTCGTCCTGGCCGGCGGCGTCGAGTCGATGTCCCGGGTGAAGATGGCCTCCGACGGCGGCGCCTGGTTCGCCGACCCGATGACGGCCTACGAGACCGGCTTCGTGCCGCAGGGCATCGGCGCCGACCTCATCGCCACCATCGAGGGCTTCTCCCGCACCGACGTCGACGCCTTCGCCGCGGAGTCCCAGGCCCGCGCCGCCAAGGCCCAGGCCGAGGGCCTGTTCGACCGCTCGGTGGTGCCGGTCCGCGACCGCAGCGGCCTGGTGGTGCTGGACCGCGACGAGTTCATCCGCCCCGGCACCACCGTCGAGACGCTCGCCGGGCTGAAGCCCTCCTTCGCCGCCATCGGCGAGGCCGGCGGCTTCGACGCCGTCGCCCTGCAGAAGTACCACTGGGTGGAGGCCATCGACCACGTCCACCACGCCGGCAACTCCTCCGGCATCGTCGACGGCGCCGCCCTGGTCGCCATCGGCAACCGGGAGGTCGGCGAGCGCCACGGGCTGCGGCCGCGCGCCCGGATCGTCTCCGCCGCCGTCTCCGGCTCCGAGCCGACGATCATGCTCACCGGCCCCGCGCCCGCCACCCGCAAGGCGCTCGCCAAGGCCGGGCTGACCGCCGCCGACATCGACCTGGTGGAGATCAACGAGGCCTTCGCCGCCGTCGCCCTGCGCTTCATCCGCGAGATGGGCTTCTCCCCGGAGCAGGTGAACGTCAACGGCGGCGCCATCGCCCTCGGCCACCCGCTGGGCGCCACCGGCGCGATGCTGATCGGCACCCTCGTCGACGAGCTGGAGCGGCGCGACCTGCGCTACGGCCTGGCCACCCTCTGCGTGGGCGGCGGCATGGGCATCGCCACCGTCGTCGAGCGCGTCTGACCCCCGTCCTCCTCCTCACCTCCTCCGGAGTTCCGAACCCATGAGCGACACCACCACCATCCGCTGGGAGCAGGACGGGGACGGCGTGGTCACCCTCGTCCTCGACGACCCCGCCCAGTCCGTCAACACCATGAACGAGGCGTTCACCGCCGACTTCGAGGCCGTCGTCGCCCGGCTGGCCGGCCTCGCCGCCGACGGCGGGCTGTGCGGCGTGGTCGTCACCTCCGCCAAGAAGACCTTCTTCGCCGGCGGCGACCTGCGGATGCTCTCCGCGGCCCGCCCCGAGGACGCCGCCGCCGTCTTCGAGAAGTCGATGCGGATCAAGCGCGCCCTGCGCACCCTGGAGACGCTCGGCAGGCCGGTCGTCGCCGCGGTCAACGGCAGCGCGCTCGGCGGCGGCCTGGAACTGGCCCTCGCCTGCCACCACCGGATCGCCCTGGACACCCCCGCGAGCCGGATCGGCCTGCCCGAGGTCACCCTCGGCCTGCTCCCCGGCGGCGGCGGGATCGTCCGGACCGTCCGGCTGTTCGGCATCACCGACGCCCTGCTGAAGTTCCTGCTGCAGGGCCGCCAGTACCGGCCGGCGCAGGCCCTCGAACACGGGCTGGTGCACGAACTCGTCGACACCCCCGAGGAGTTGTCCGCCCGGGCGCGGGCCTGGATCGAGGCCAACCCGGCGCCCGTCCAGCCCTGGGACGTCAAGGGCTACAAGATCCCCGGCGGCACCCCCAGCACCCCGGCCCTCGCCGCCAACCTGCCCGCCTTCCCCGCCAACCTGCGCAAGCAGCTGGCCGGCGCCCCCTATCCGGCGCCGCGCAACGTGCTCGCGGCGGCCGTCGAGAGCGCCCAGGTGGACGTCGACACCGCGATGGTGGTCGAGGCCCGCTACTTCACCGAGCTGGCCTGCGGGCAGACCAGCACGAACATGATCCAGGCGCTCTTCTTCGACCTCCAGGCGGTCAACTCCGGCGCCGGACGGCCCGCTTCGGTGGAGAAGCGGACGGTCCGCAAGGTCGCCGTGCTGGGCGCCGGCATGATGGGCGCCGGCATCGCGTACGCCTGCGCCAAGGCCGGGATCGAGGTGCTGCTCAAGGACGTCACCCGCGAGGCGGCCGAGCGCGGAAAGGCCTATTCGGAGGGCCTGCTGGCGAAGGCGGTGGCGCGCGGGCGCAGCACCGAGGCGCAGCGCGACGCGCTGCTCGCCCGGATCACCCCCACCGCCGAGGCCGCCGACCTGGCCGGCTGCGACGCGGTGATCGAGGCGGTCTTCGAGAACCCCGAGCTGAAGCACAAGGTGTTCCAGGAGATCGAGGGCGTCGTCGCGCCCGACGCCCTGCTCTGCTCCAACACCTCCACCCTGCCGATCGGCCTGCTCGCCCAGGGCGTGCGGCGCAGTGCCGACTTCATCGGCCTGCACTTCTTCTCGCCGGTCGACAGGATGCAGCTGGTGGAGATCATCCGCGGTCCGGAGACCGGCGACGAAGCGCTGGCCCGGGCCTTCGACCTGGTCCGGCAGATCGCCAAGACCCCGGTGGTGGTCAACGACTCGCGCGGCTTCTTCACCTCCCGGGTGATCGGCCAGTTCATCAACGAGGGTGTCGCCATGATCGGCGAGGGCGTGGAGCCGGCCAGCGTCGAGCAGGCCGCGGCCCAGGCCGGCTACCCGGCCAAGGTGCTCGCGCTGCTCGACGAGCTGACCCTCACCCTGCCGCGCAGGATCCGCGACGAGTACCGGCGGGCCGTCGAGGAGGCCGGCGGCGAGTGGACCGCGCACCCGGCGGACGCGGTGGTGGACCGGATGGTCGACGAGTTCGGCCGCCCCGGCCGCAGCGGCGGCGCCGGCTTCTACGAGTACGACGAGAACGGCGTGCGCGGCCGCCTCTGGCCGGGCCTGCGCGAGCACTTCACGCGCGCGGACGTCGCCGTCCCGTTCGAGGACCTCAAGGAGCGGATGCTGTTCAGCGAGGCCCTGGACTCGGTGCGCTGCCTGGAGGAGGGCGTGCTCACCTCGGTCGCGGACGCCAACGTCGGCTCCATCCTCGGCATCGGCTTCCCGGCCTGGACCGGGGGCGTGCTCCAGTACGTCAACGGCTACCCGGGCGGCCCGGCGGGCTTCGCGGCGCGCGCCCGCGAGCTCGCCGCCGCGTACGGCGAGCGGTTCGCGCCGCCCGCCCTGCTGGAGCGGATCGCCGCCGAGGGCCGCACCTTCACCGACTGATCGGCGGCCGGCTCACCGGTCGGCGCTCATCCGGGCGGGGCGGCCCGCCGCTCCTCGGCGGCCGCCTCGCCCAGCTCCTCCCGCAGCGACCGCTGGAACGCGGTCACCAGCGCCTGCGCCACCATCGGCTGGATGTGGTCGGTGAGCGCCTTCATCCGCTCCACGTCGTCCGGCGCCGGCTCGCTCTCCCGGTAGGGCTTCCACACCGTCTCCCGGAACATCCGGTGCAGCTCCCGGGCCGTCGCCCGGCTGTGCTCCACCACGACCGCGCGCGCCGCCAGCAGCGTCTCCAGCGGGATCGGCACGTCCAGGATCCGCACCCCCAGCGGCAGCAGCCCCGGGTCCACCCGGAACACCTCCGGATCCGCCGTCCGCTCCAGCGCCCCCATCGCGGCCAGCCGGTCCAGCTGCTCCTCCGACAGCCGCCGCCCGGCCCGCCGCTCCACCTCCTCCCGGCCCGCCTCCTCCGGCACCTCCGGCGTCCACGACGCCACCAGCGCCCGGTGGATCGCGAGGTCCAGCGGCGTGGAGTCGCGCGGCAGCCGCGCCAGGTACCGCTCGATCGCGGCCAGCGTCAGCCCCTGCCGCTGCAGTTCCTCGATCAGCCCCAGCCGGTCCAGGTGCTCCGCCCCGTACCACCCCACCCGCCGGGCCCCCAGCACCGGCGGCGGCAGCAGCCCCTTCGTCCCGTAGAACCGCACCGTCCGCACCGTCACCCCCGCCCGCGCCGCCAACTCGTCCACCGTCAGCCGCACCTCCACCCCCGCCTCCCGTCCGTAGCACCGTCACTGTGACACCAGCAGTGTGACACCGCTGTCCCACCCGGTCCACGCTCCGGTCCAAGCTCCGTCCGCGCCCCGCACCGGCCCCGCACCGGCCCCGGACGCGCCCGGGCCCGCGCTCCGCGGGGGAGCGCGGGCCCGGTGCGGGTCGCGGCGTGGCGGGTCGCGGTGCGGATCAGGCGGCGAGGTCGGGGTGGTGGCGGCGGGTGACCTCGGGGTGGGCGCGGGTGTAGCCCTTCCACTCGTTGAAGCCGAAGTCGGCGTAGAGCGGATTGGCCGGGTCCTGGGTGGCGCCGGGGGCGTGGTGGGCGAGCGGGAAGTCCAGCGGTTCGACGTGGGCGTCGAGGCGCGGGTTGTAGAAGAACGGGACGGAGTAGCGCTCGCGGGCACCGGGCGGGCTGACCACGCGGTGGCTGGTGGCCTTGAGGTAGCCGTCGGTGGCCACCTCCAGCAGTTCGCCGAGGTTGACGACGAAGGCGCCCTCCAGCGGCGGGACGTCCAGGAAGGTGCCGTCCGGGCGCTCCACCTGGAGGCCGCCGACGGTGTCCTGCAGGAGCAGGGTGATGAAGCCGTAGTCCTTGTGCGCGCCGACGCCCTGGGCGGCGCCGTCGGGCGCGGTGCCCGGGTAGCGGACCAGCTTGAGCCGCAGGTGCGGGTGGCCGGCGAAGGCGGGGTCGTAGAAGTCGGGGCGGGCGCCGATCGCGGTGAGGAGTTCGTGCAGCAGCGTGCGGGCGACCGCGCCGAGCCGGTCGATCCAGGCCAGGGCGGCGGTCCGCAGCTCCGGGAGCGCGGCCGGCCACTGGTTGGGGCCCTCCAGCCACCAGTACGGCGGCTCGCCGGGGGCGGGCACGTGCGGCGGCAGCTCGGCGCCGATGTCGAGCTGGTCGCGCCAGTCCCGGCTGCCGCCGGTGCGCTCGTCGCCGGTGCGGGTGTAGCCGCGGTAGTGCGGGGAGTGCAGGTTGGCGACGGCGAGGCGGTCGGCCTCGGGGAGGGCGAAGAAGGCCCGCATGGCCCCGGTCAGGGCGGCCGTCTCGGCCGGGGTGATCCCGTGGCCGACCAGCTGGAAGAAGCCCACGCCCGTGGCCGCGGCGCGCAGCCCGTCGTGCAGGCGGGTGCGGTCCTCCGGGCTGCCGCCGGCGAGCGAGAGGTCGATCACCGGAAGGGCGTCGAGAGGGGCCTCGGCGGGGGCTCCGACGGGGCTGGTGGAGTGGTACTGCTGCGTCATGGGTGACATCCGCTGGGTCTCGTCCCGGCCGGCTCCGGTGGTGACCGGGGACGCCGGGACGCGCCTGGTGCGGCGGGTGTGCCCGGGGCCGGGAGGGGGGACGCGGCCGCTGCGGGCCGCGCTGAGGGTGAGGGGGTGCGAGGTTCAGCCGGAGCGTCGACAGGACATGCTGGTCACGCGGAGCAGGTCCACGTGGCGGCGGCGAACGAGAAGAGTCACCCCACCAGCCTAGATCACCCGTTCGGGCGAGGGCGGCGGGCGCCGCGGAGGCGGGCGCGAGCGGGTCCCGTCCACCCGCCCGCGCCCGCCCGGCCCCCGGCGGGGCCGCCTGGCTAGGCCGACAGCGTCGCCGCGTACGCCTCGATCGCGTCCCGCTGGTACGCGGCCAGCCCCGGGGCGATCGACTCGTACGCCGCCCGCCACGGCTCGTTCTCCACGCAGGCCCGCCCCATCGCCCGGAACTCCGCCGGCGGGACCGGCTGGATCGCGGTGAGCGCCCGGTACTGCGCGGCGATCTCGGCCTGCACCGGCTCGGCGTCGGCCGGAGTTCCGGCGGCCATCAGCTCGGCGAGCCTGATCATCAGCGCGGTGCGCTCGCGCTGGCCCGCCTCGACCTCCTCCGCGGTCAGCTCCGCGGTGGCCCGCCGGGTGGCCTCGGCCAGCCCGGGGAACGCGCCCACGCCCTCGTCGTAGTCGGATGCCCGGATCCCCTCGAAGAGGTTCTCGGGCCGGTTGATCGCGGTCACGGCCGTACCGTCCTTCCTGGATCGCTCCAGATCGGTGATCGTGCGGGCGACCGTCGCGGCCAGTTCGTCCAGCCGGTCGCGCTCGGCGAGCAGCCGGCGGTGGTGGCCGCGCAGCGCCTCCAGTTCGTCCACCCGGGTGGCCAGGACGCGGCCGATCTCCGACAGCCCCAGGCCGAGCGCCCGCAGCACGAGGATCTGCTGGAGGCGCAGCAGCTGCGGCTCCTCGTAGTAGCGGTGGCCGTTGGCGCCGATCCCGGCGGGCGGCAGCAGCTCGATCTCGTCGTAGTGCCGCAGCGTCCGGGCGGTCACCTTGGACATCCGGGCGACCTCGGCGATCGGCCAGGCAGCCATTCCGCTCTCCCCCACGTCGTTCACCGGGCCGGTCCGTCCGGCCCTGGCCAGGACGGTAGTGGCTGCCGTTGCGGCAACCTCAAGTCCGGCGGCGGCGCGTCCGCCCGGCGGCATCGGGCCGGGGCCCGCCCGCCCGGCGGACAGGGCGAAGCCGCCGTCGGGGCAGGGGAGTTGCCTCGACGGCGGCTTCGAAGGAACCGGGAGCCGGCCGGGCCGGGAGTCAGCCGGGAGTCAGCCGGGGATCCGCTGCCCGGGGATCCTGACCGCTCTTCAACGCGCCCGGAGGTAGGCGGCGCCGGCCTCCCGGAGCCGGTCGTGCAGGCCGTCGTACGCCCGGGTGCGGCCCAGCAGGGACTTGGGCAGCTTGGCGGCCATCGTGTAGTTGGTGTCGCACACGTTGGCCGCCGGGGCCAGGCCGGCCTGGCTGACCAGCTGGTAGGCGTCCAGCACCTCCAGGCCGAGCAACCCGCCGCTCCAGTGGACGAGATCGTGCTGGCTGATCCGGAAGGCGTCCTCCAGCGGCCGGGCCGAGCCGGTGGAGATCAGGTACCGGTCGTTCTCCAGCCGGGGCCAGGCCGGACCGCCGCCCTTGATGAGGTCGATCACCACCGTGGTGCGCATCGCCGTCTCGACCGCCGTCCCGCACACCTCGCCCTCGCCCTGGCGGGCGTGGCCGTCGCCGATGGCGAGCAGTCCGCCGGGCACGTTGACGCCGAAGTAGGCGGTGGTGCCGGCCCGCATCTCGGGGGTGTCGAGGTTGCCGCCGTGCGCGCCCGGGGTGATCGACATCAGGGTCTCGCCACCGGCCGGGGCGACGCCGACCGTGCCGTGCATCGGGTCCAGCGGGAGTTCGGCGGTGAAGTCGCTGTTGCGGGCCCGGAAGCGGCAGACGCCGGCCGCGACGTCCAGCTCGTACACCCAGACCCGCTCCTCCAGCGGGGCGTGCAGCATCGCCGTGGAATGCGTGGTGGTGAGCGCGCCGAAGTGCGGGAAGGTGCTGGAGACGCCCCAGTCGCGGGCCGGGGTGATCTCCACGAAGTGCACGGCCAGCGTGTCGCCGGGCTCGGCGCCGGCCACCGCGATCGGCCCGGTGACCGGGTTGAGGTAGGGGAACTCGCAGACCGCGCTCGGCAGGTCGGCGAAGTCGCGGACCCGGCCGCCGAAGCAGTCCTCGGTGGTCAGCTCGACGATCGTGCCGGGCTGGACGGTCACCAGCGGGGCGCGTCCGCCGAAGGTGTAGGCGTAGTCCTCGGGGGTGGGGGAGAGGGTGACGACGTCGGGCAGGTTCACGGGTGCTCCTTGCGGGGGGAGGGGTCGGGGGTCGCGTCGGCGGCCACCGCCGCCAGGTTCGGGCGGCGGCCGGACAGCAGCAGCCCGGTCAGCACCAGCCCGCCGATCGCCAGCCAGACGAAGCCGAGCCGCTGGGCGGCGATGTCCGCGTTGATCACCACGTACGCGAGGATCGCGAAGCCGATGACCGGGGCGATCAGGTGGCGCCACCAGTCGCGGCTGCGGCGGCGGAACACGTAGTGCACGACCACGGACACGTGCAGGACGAGGAAGGTGGTCAGCGCGCCGAAGTTGACCAGCGTGGACAGCAGCGTGATGCCGTCCTCGCGCGAGGCGGTGTAGAGGCCGAGGACGAGCGAGACGCCGGCCGTCAGCAGGGTCGCGTTGACCGGGACGCGGTGGCGCGGGTGGACCTTGGCGAGGAAGGCGGGCAGCTGGCGGTCGCGGGCCATCGCGAACAGCAGGCGGGAGGTGGCCGCCTGGGCGACCAGGGAGTTGGCGAAACCCCAGGCCACGGCGGTCGCGGCGGCGGTGACGGTGGCGAGCCAGCCGCCGGCGGCGACCCGCGCCGCGTCGTAGAAGGCGGTGCCGTCCGGGTCGCCGTCGGCGATCAGCGCGCCGGGGTCCGGGACGAGCAGCGAGGCGATCCAGGTCTGCACGATGAACAGCGAGCCGGCCAGCAGCAGCGCGGCGATCATCGACCGGCCGATGGCCTTGGTGGAGTCCCGGTTCTCCTCGGAGAGGGTGGAGATGCCGTCGAAGCCGAGGAAGCTCAGCACCGCCACCGACACCGCGCCGAACACCAGGCTCCAGGAGAAGGTCTGCGAGTTGTAGACGGGGGTGAAGTCGAAGCCGCGGCCCTTGCCGGAGGCCAGCGCCGCCACGCCGAAGCCGATGAACACCACCAGCACGACCAGCTCGCCGATCAGCATGGCCTTGTTGACCTTGGACGTCATCTCGACGCCCAGGTAGTTGACGGCGGTGTTCAGCAGCACGAAGCCGACCAGCCACAGCCAGACCGGCACCGCCGGCACCAGCGAGTTCATCGCCACGCCGGCGATCAGGTAGAGCAGGCCGGGGACGAGCACGTAGTCCAGCAGGATCATCCAGCCGGACAGGAAGCCGACCGGCGCCGCGATGCCGCGCCCGGCGTAGGTGTAGACCGAGCCGGCCATCGGGAAGGCCCGGGACATCTGCGCGTAGGAGAGGGCGGTGAACATCATCGCCACCATCCCGAGCGCGTAGGCGAGGGCGACCATGCCGCCCGAGCCCTGGAAGACGCTGCCGAAGATGCCGAAGGGGGCGATCGGCACCATGAAGACCAGTCCGTAGACCAGCAGGTCGGTGAACCGCAGGGAGCGGCGGAGCTCCTGTTGGTAGCCGTAGCTCTCGATGCCGGCGGGGGAGGCGGGTGCTTCGGACATGTGGGGGCTCTCTTCCGTGACGACCCGTGGCGGGGCGACCCGAGTCGGGACCCGAGGGGAGGGGACCCGTGGTGGTGGGGAGACACTAGAGCCAGTTATTTCCAAATGGAAGGGTAATCGGGGTGTCGTCCGCATAACGGGCACGTCCGGAACCGGGGCCTACGGCAGGACGGCGAACCCGAGCCCCTCCGCCCGGGCCAGGTGCACCCCGCCGCGGGCCGGCCCCAGCGGCGCCCGCGCCCAGGCCCGCCGCACCGCCGCGCCGTCACCGCGCAGCAGCCGCGCCGCCGACCGCGCCAGCCCGCCGTCCGCGACCAGCTCCCCGCGCGCCGCCAGCGCCGCCACCAGGTGCAGTCCGTCGTACAGTCCGACCGCGTAGGCGTCCAGCACCGGCGCGTACGGCCCGAACAGCGCCCGGTGCCGCTCCGCCAGCCGCACCCGCCGCTCCTCGGTGAGCGAGGCGAACGACGGCATCGCGGCGTACAGCATGCCGGTGCCGTCCCCTCCGTACGCCAGCAGGCTGTTCTCCTCCAGCGCGCCGGACAGCCGCACCAGCCGGCGGTCCAGGCCGCTGCGGCGCAGCGCCCGGTTGAACCGGACCAGGTCGGCGCCGATCAGGCTCAGCAGCAGCGCGTCCGCCCGCTCCGCGCGCAGCGCGTCCAGCAGCGGTTCCAGCGCCCGCTCCGCCGTCCCGAACGGCAGGTACCGCTGCAGCACCACCCGCGCCCCGGCCCGGGCCACCGCCTCCCCGGCCGCCCGGTGCACCGCGTGCGGCCAGATGTAGTCGTTGCCGACCAGTGCCCACCGGCGCAGCCGGTGCCGCGCGGTGAGCCGCTCCACCACCCCGTCCAGCTGCCGCGCCGGGTCCGCCCCGGTGCAGAACACGCCCGGCAGCCGGTCGCCGCCCTCGTGCGGCGGTGTGTAGACGTACGCCGTCCGCCCGGTGGTGACCGCCTCCAGGGCCCGGTGGACGTCGCTGGAGTGGCAGCCGGCCACCGCGTCCACCGCCCCGGCGTCCAGCAGCAGCGCCACCTCCCGGGCCACCGCGGCCGGCGCGCCGCCCCCGTCCACCAGCACCAGCTCCAGCGGCAGCCCGCGCACCCCGCCGCCCGCGTTCACCTCGTGCGCGGCCAGCAGCGCCCCGTCCAGCGCCGACGGCCCGGTCAGGCCGAGCGGCCCGGACTGCGGCACGACCAGGCCCACCCGCAGCGCGGGCGCCTCCCGGGGGAGGTACCGCGCGTCGAGCGGCTCCAGCAGCTTCACATCGGCGCTCATCGCTTGCGAGTATCGTCATGGCAGCCGATCCGGCCAAACGAGGGCGGAACGACCGGGGCCAGCGACCGGGGCCCGTGACCGGGACCAGCGACGGGGAAAAGAGACACGGCCATGACACCACCAGCCACCACCCCCGCCCCCGCCCCCGCCGCCGTCGCGACCGACCAGCCGCTGCTGATCGAGCTCCTCACCGTCGCCCAGCGCCGCCTCGCCCGCGATCTCGCCGCCCGGCTGGAGGCCGAGGGCTGCACCCTCGACCAGTGGCGCGTGATGCGCGCCCTCACCGAGGGAGCCGGCCGCTCGATGGGCGAGCTCGCCCAGGCCCTGCTGATCCCGCAGGCCAGCCTCAGCCGCATCGTGGACGCCCTCGCCGAGGCCGGCTGGGTCTACCGGCGCCAGGACGAGCAGGACCGCCGCCGCATCACCGCGCACCTCTCCCGGGTCGGCCACACCCGCCTCGTCCGGCTCGACGCCCTCGCCGCCGCCCACGACGCCGCCGTCCGCACCGCCTGCGGCAGCCACGACCCCGGCCCGCTGCTGCGCCACCTCACCGGGGTCTAGCGCCCCGCCCCGGGAACTCCGAAGGCCCGCCACCGGTACCAGCGGTGGCGGGCCTTCGCCGTCCGTCCCCCGTCCGTACCCTGGTGATCGCCGGACATGCGGGCGGCGCGGGCGAATGGCGGGAAATTCCCCGGTGGCTTGAATTCGCCCCTGGAGCGGGCCGGGTGATTCGGCCGGCTGCGGCGTCAACCGGATCAAATCGTACACTTCCTGACGGATCATCCTGGGTGTACGAAGTTTTTCCCGAAGGCCCTCGGAAACGGCCCGGTGCTGGTGATATCAATGTGACTGGTCGGTCCACGGTGGCAATCGGGGGAGATGCGTGGTCGGTCCCTGTTCGGGTGCGAAGGCACCTCGTCGGGACGATTCCCCTCCTTTCTCCTGGCCGGGCGGCCCGCCGTCGATTCCTGGACGAACGCATTCGCTCCACCACGCAGAAGAGGAGAAGGAAATGCCCACGGCTCGTCGCCGTTCCGCCCGCCTGCTCGGGTCGCTGACCGCGGCCGCGGCGATCGGCACGCTCGTCAACCTCTCGGTCGCCCCGGCCGGCGCCGTGTCCGGCACCCCGTCCGCCGACGGCTCGTACGCGTACACCGCGCGGATCGCCGTCGGCGACAACTTCCGCACCTGCACCGGAGCCCTCGTCGACCGGAGCTGGGTCGTCACGGCGGCGTCCTGCTTCACCGACGACCCCGCCCAGCCGGCGACCGTGGTGGCCGGGGCGCCGAAGTGGCGCACCACCGTCACCCTCGGCCGCACCGACCTGGCCGCCACCGGCCAGGGTGTGACCGTCGAGGTCGGCGAGCTGCTGCCGGACCCCGGCCGGACGCGGGACCTGGTCCTGGCGCGGCTGGCCACCCCGGTGGACGGCATCGCCCCGGTCAGGGTCGCCTCGACCGCGCCGGCCGCCGGGCAGCAGCTCCGGGTGCCCGGCTACGGCCGCACCAAGACCGAGTGGTCCCCGCTCCGGCTGCACAGCGGCCTCTTCCGGGTCGACGCGGTGCGCCCCACCGGGCTGGACACCACCGGCCTGGCCGGCGCCGCGGTCTGCAAGGGCGACACCGGCGCGCCGGTGCTCCGCGAGACGGCCGGCGGCGCGGTCGAGCTGGTCGCCGTCGCCTCCCGCTCCTGGCAGGGCGGCTGCTTCGGCAGCACCGAGACCCGCACCGGCGCCGTCGACTCCCGGGTCGACGACCTGGCCGGCTGGATCGAGCAGGTCCGGCTGGCCACGCCCGGCTGGAAGACCCGGGCCCTGGTCCGCGGCGGCGCCGACCTGTACCAGGCGACCCGCTTCCAGGACGGCGCCTGGACCTCCTACGAGAACGTCCAGGCCAAGGCCGGCGACATCGGCGGCGTGCGCACCTCGGCGGTGGCCGGCATCAACGGCGACACGCACGTCCTCGCGCAGGGCGCCAACGGCCACCTGTACCACACCGTCCGCAGCGCGAACGGGACCTGGGCTGGCTTCGGCGACCTCAACACCAACGTCGGCGACCTGGGCGGGATCACCCGGGTGGCCGCCGCGTCGATCGGCGCCGACCTGCACGTCGTCGTCCTCGCCGACGGGCAGCTGTTCCACAGCGTCCGCGACGCGGCCGGCCACTGGACGGGCTTCGGCCGGGTCTTCGACGCCACCGGCCCGCTGAGCGGCATCACCTCGCTCGCCGTCGCGAGCACCGGGAGCGAGCTCCAGGTCGCCGCCGTCTCGGGCGGGAAGGTCTACCACACCAAGCGCGTCGCCGACGGCAACTGGGGCGCCTGGGGCGCGGTCGAGGCCGCGGCCGGTGCCACCGGCCCGGTCAGCGAGGTGGCGATGGCCCGCCAGGGCGAGGACGTCAACCTCGCCGTCGTCACCGACAACGGCGCCGGCGTCCAGCACACGATCCGCTTCGCGGACGGCACCTGGCAGCCCTTCCGCTCGCTGAACGGGATCCTCGGCCAGGTCACCGTCACCGGGATCAGCGCGGCCGGCGTCGACTCCGAGGTCCGCTTCGCCGTCGACACCGCCGACAACAGGGTCCTGACCGTCGCGCGGCTCGCCGGCGGCGGCTGGAGCGCCCCGCAGGCCCTCGCCACCGAGTCCCTGCCGGGCAGCCACACCGGTACGGCCCTCACCGGCACGCTGTAGGCGCCACTCCGCGGAACACGGCGGACGGGACTCCGGTCCCGTCCGCCGTGTTCCGTGTGCCGTCCTCAGTCCTCGTCCCCGCCCCCGCCCGCCGGGGTGTGCGGGAACGGGCAGCCGCCGGAGGAGGACCCGGCGGCGCCCTTCTCCTCGAAGGTCCCCAGATCGCTGATCCGGTAGCCGTACGGGTACCCGGGGTAGCTCTTCACCTGCCAACCGTCCCGTCCCAGGTGCGGCCGGCGGCGCGGCGGCAGCAGCCGCACGAAGCGCCCGCGCAGCCGCATCCCCGTCCGGACGGCGCGGCGCAGCGCGGCCGGCGGGGCCGGGTAGCCGAAGGCCTCGCGCAGCGGGTCGTCGAGCAGGCAGACCGAGGAGGTCCGCATCGACGGCCGGACCGGCGCCGGGTACCAGGAGGCCATCAGGCCGAGCGTGGCGTCGGAGACCGCCCGGCTGCCCGGGTCGAAGGCGAAGTGCTCGCGCTCGTAGTCGTCGAGCAGCCGCTCGAACTCCTCGTACGTCTCCGGGATGCCGCTCAGGCCCATGTGCCGGCCCAGCTCGCGGTAGTAGTTGACCGCCGCCCGGATCTCGTGCGGGGACAGCCGGCGCCAGCCGTAGTCGTCCAGCCAGCGCTTGGGCGTCACCACGAAGGTGGCGAGCACGTACCGGAAGTCGTCGTTCGTGATGTCGTACCGGCGGTGCATCCGGTTCATCCGGCGGATCGCCTCGCGCCCCTGCGAGGAGTCGAAGCCGTGCTCGACCACCGCCTCCAGGATCAACAGGGTGTCGTCGTACCGCTTCTGGGTCCGCCCGGTGAACTCGCCGGTCCGTGCGAGCAGTCGGCCGATGCTGGGGACGGCGTAGGTGCGGTAGAGCGCGAAGCCGAGCGACTGGGTGTAGTCCCAGGGGAACTCGTACCAGCTGCTGATCCGGTAGATCTCGGTGAACTCGGTCTCCGGGTCCATGCGCTGAATCCGCTTCAGCCAGTCGTATCGCTGCACGGATCCCGACCCTAGGGGCCGCTCGGGGCCCGGTCAACGGCGTCGTGCCGGGGCCCGCCGGGGGAACCGCCGGCCTCCGTTCCTGGAATTTCCGGGGGGATGTCGAGAACGCCCGGCGTGCTCCGACCCTCCTGTGAGAGCCTGCGGACGACGAAGGAGTGCAACGATGAAGTACATGCTGCTGATGCAGTTCAGTGCGAAGGACGTCGACTTCCCGAAGGTCGAGGAGTGGCCGGCCGAGGACATCCGGGTCCACGTGCAGTACATGCGGGACCTGAACGTCGAACTCGCCGGCACCGGTGAACTCGTCGACGCCCAGGGCCTGGACGCGCCGGCGACCGCCCGGATCGTCCGCGCGAACGGCGGCGCGCCGGTGGTCTCCGACGGCCCGTTCGCGGAGACCAAGGAGTGGGTGGCCGGCTGGTGGGTCGTCGACTGCGACGGCGAGCCGCGCGCGGTCGAGATCGCGGCCAAGGTCTCGGCCGCCCCCGGCCCGGAGGGCAAGCCGCTCGACATGCCGGTCGAGGTGCGCCGGATCATGTCCGAGCCGCCCGCCGAGGTCTGAGCGCGACCGGCCCGGTGCTCTTCGGGACGGCCTGCGGCGGATCCGTCCGCCGCGGGCCGTCCGCCCACAGCGATCAGCCGACTGCGGCCGACCCGGGCGGGCAGGTATCGGCCATGACCACCTCTTCCCTTCCCGCCCGCCCCGACTTCTCCGGCGACGTCGCCGCCCACTACGCCGAGTACCGCCGCGGCTATCCGCCGGCCGCCTTCGAGGCCCTGGCCCGCGTCTTCGGCCTGGACGCCCACCCCGGCATCGGCGACCTCGCCCTCGACCTCGGCTGCGGCACCGGCCAACTCGCCCTCCCGCTCGCCGCGCACGTGCGGACCGTCGTCGGCATGGACCCGGAGCCGGACATGCTCGGCCGGGCCCGGGCCGCCGCCGACCGGGCGGGCGTGCGCAACGTGCTGTGGATGCTGGGCACCGACGCGGACGTCCCCGCCCTCGCGGACCTGCTGCCCGGCGACCGCCCGCTCGGCGTCACCGTGATCGGCAACGCCCTGCACTGGATGCGCCCTGACGCGCTGTTCGCCGCCCTCCACCCGCGCACCCGTCCCGGCGGCGGGGTCGCGGTGATCGCCAACGGCGCGCCGGTCTGGGCCCAGGACACCGACTGGTCGCGTGCCCTGCGCGGGGCGCTGGAGGAGCACTTCGGCCGGCCGATCACCGCCTCCTGTGGCACCGACGACGCCGAACGCGAGGGCTACGCGGACGCGTTGAAGTCCGCCGGCTTCACGGACGTGCAGGAGGAGGTGATCGCGTACGAGGACGCCCTGACCCCCGATCAGCTCCTGGGCACCGTCTACTCCGCCATCCCCGCCCCCTCCCTCCCGCCGCTCGCCGAGCGCCCGGCCTTCGCCGCCCGCCTGAACGCCGCCCTGCCCGCCCCGCCGACCGCCGCCGGCTACCCGGAACACGTCCGGATCTCCCTCCTCACCGGCCGGATCCCGGGGTAACGGCCCCGGAAGCGTCCCGGCAGGGCGCCGCCGCCTCGCCGACCGCGGGAAGGAGCCGGATCGGCCTGCCCGGCCGCGAGCGCCGGCCACCGGGCGGCCGGCCTCCGGGCTCAGCCGAGGTCGTACGCGTAGGAGAAGGTGTACGGGACGGGGGACTCACCGGGGTGGTAGAGGTAGCCTCCGGTGCCGCGCAGGCCGGCGAGTTCTCCGGTGGCGGTGCCGGGGACCACCTCGAAGGTGCAGCGGACGGTGCCGTCCTCCTCGAAGGTGCCGCGCTCCTCCACCGTGAAGCCGCCGGCGCGCCCGTCCACCCGGCCGGTGAACCGCTGCAGGCCGGTGAAGGACCCGGCCTTCTCGGTGGCGTAGACGAAGACGTACTCGCAGACGGTCGCCGCCGCCTCGATGCCGCCGGTGAAGGCGTTGACGACGGAGGCCCGGGCCCGCCGGGGCAGGGTGTCCGCCGGGCCGATCGGGGTCTCCGTCCAGTCGGCGTAGCCGAAGGCGCCGGTGACGGTGGTGGAAGCGCTCATGGTCGTTCTCCGGATGGTGCTCGGGCGGCGCGCGGCGGTGTGCCGCGCGCTCGGTGATCACTCTGGCCCCCGTACCTGACACCTTCTGTCAGGTACGGGGGCCAGAATGGTGAGATGCGCGCCGACCGGCTCCTCGCCCTGCTGCTCCTGCTCCAGAACCGCGGCCGGATGACCGCCGGCGAGCTCGCCGCCGAGCTGGAGGTCTCGGTCCGCACGGTCTACCGGGACGTCGAGGCGCTGGCCGCCTCCGGCGTCCCGGTGACCGCCGACCGGGGGCCCGAGGGCGGCTACCGGCTGATGGACGGCTACCGCACCCGGCTCACCGGGCTCACCGACGCCGAGGCCGACGCGCTGTTCCTCACCGGCGCCCCCGGACCGGCCCGCGACCTCGGCCTCGGCGCCGTGCTGACCACCGCCCAGCTCAAGCTCCAGGCCGCGCTGCCCGCCGAACTCGCCGACCGCACCCGCCGGATCCAGGACCGCTTCCACCTCGACGCCCCGGCCTGGTTCCGCGACGCCGACCGGGTCGCCCATCTGGCCCCGGTCGCCCGGGCGGTCTGGGAGCAGCGGGTGCTGCGCGTCCACTACCGGCGTTGGCGCGGCGAGGTGCACCGGGAACTGCACCCGCTGGGCCTCGTGCTCAAGGGCGGCATCTGGTACCTGGTCGCGGGTGCGGCGGACGGCGCCGGCTCCCCGGGCGAGGCCGTCCGCACCTACCGGGTCTCCCGGCTGCTCGCCGTCGAGGCCGCCGAGGAGGTCTTCGAGCGCCCGGCCGGCTTCGACCTGGCCGCCCACTGGACCGAGACCGCCCGCCGGCTCACCGCCGCCCTGCACCGGCAGACCGCCCGGCTGCGGGTCTCCCCGCAGGCCCGCAGGCTGCTGCCGATGCAGTTCGGCGCCGCCGGCGTCCGGGCCCTGACCACCGCGGGACCGCCCGACGCCGAGGGCTGGGTGGAGGTCGACCTCGCCGTCGAGAGCACGGCGGTGGCCGTCGGGGACCTCCTGCGGCTGGGGCCGGAGGCCGTGGTGCTCGGCCCGCCCGCCCTGCGCGAGGCCGTCGCGGCCGCCGCCACCGCCGTCGCCCGGCACTACGCCTGAGCCGGCCGGACCGCGGACGGCTACCTCGGGGAGGGCCGCCGGGCGGCCTCCCGGGCGGCGCGTTCGACCCGGTCACGGTGCCCGGCCCACCAGGCCTCGTCGCCGGGGGCCGTGTTCTCCCCGTTCCGCCGCTGGCCGGTCGCGCCGTCGAGGAGTTCGCGGACGATGTCGGCGTGCCCGGCGTGCCGCTGGGTCTCGGCGGTCATGTGGGCGAGGCCGTGGTGCAGCGTCACCTCGCTGCGCCGGCCCCACGGCACCCGGCCCACCGCGTCCAGCGGCAGCGCGGCGATCGTCTCGTCGGCGTGCGCGCAGGCCGCGCGGTACCGGTCGACGATCTCCTCCCGGCTCTCCTCCGGGGTCGCCCAGAAGTCGGAGTTCGGCTCGGCGTCCCCGGTGATCCACGGCCGGGGCGCCTCGAACGGCCGCCCGAAGGTCTCCCCGAAGTACACGGCCTCCGCCGCCGTCGCGTGCTTGACCAGCCCCAGCAGATTGGTCCCGGTCGGTGTGAGCGGCCGGCGGATGTCGTACTCGGACAGTCCTTCGAGTTTCCACAACAGGGCGTCCCTGGCGTCCTGCAGATAGATGATCAGGTCCTTCTTGAAGGTCTCGGTCGTCTCATCGGTCATGCCGGCCAGTCTGCCGCCGCCCCTCCCGGCCTTCACCGCCTTTTCCCGGCCCGGGAGCCCGTCGGCACCGCCGCCCGCGACCGCCCGCGACCGGCGGCGGACCGGGCTCGCCGGAGCTGAGCAGCGGGAATGCCGGTGGTTATCATGCGGACGGGGGAGTCGTACGGACACGGGGGGAGTCGATCGGTGGATCGGGAGGCGCGGTCCGGAGGACTGCGGTTCGAGGTGCTCGGGCCGGTGCGCGGCCTGCGGGACGGGGTGGAGCTGGCGCTCGGCTCACCGCAGCAGCAGGGGCTGCTGCTCGCCCTGCTGTTCCGGGCGGGCCGGCAGGTGTCGGGCGCCCAGTTGATCGACGACCTGTGGGGCGAGGAGCCGCCGGCCAGCGCCCACGGCGTCATCCGCACCTATGTGCACCGGCTGCGCCGGATCCTCGGGCCCGACGTGCTGACCTCGCTCGGCGGCGGGTACCTGCTGGTGGCCGACCCCGAAGGCCTGGACACCGCGCGGTGCGAGGCGCTGCTGGCCCGGGCGCGGACGCTGCGCGCCGAGGGGCGGCACCCCGAGGCGGGCGCCGTCCTGCGGTCGGCGCTGGCGCTCTGGCGCGGCGAGCCGATGTCCGGGGTGCCCGGCCCCTACCTGCAACGCCAGCGCCGGGAGTGGGAGGAGCGCCGGCTCGCCGTCCTGGAGTCCTGTCTGGAGGCGGAGGTCGAGGGCGGCCGCCGGGCCGAGTCGGTCGCCGAGCTGGCGGCCCTGGCCGAGGAGCACCCGCTGCGCGAGCGCCTCTCGGAGCTGCTGATGCTCGCGCTGTACCGCTCCGGGCGGCAGGCGGACGCGCTGGAGGTCTACCGGGCGGCGGACCGCCGGCTGCGCACGGAGCTGGGCGTGGCGCCCGGCCCCGGGCTGCGCGAGCTGCACGGGAGGATCCTCGCGGCGGACGAGAGCCTGGCGGCGCCCGCCGGACCGGTGCCCGTCCAGGCGCCCCCGGCGGAGGCCGTGCCGCCGGCCGGGGCGGCCTCCGCCGCCGTCCTCCGGCCGGACCAACTCCCTGCCGCGGTGGCGGATTTCACCGGCCGGGCGGCGGAGGTCGAAGCGGTCAGGGCCGCCCTGCTGGAGTCGGACCGGGTGCCCGTGGCGGCGGTCGCGGGCATGGGCGGGGTCGGCAAGACCGCGCTCGCCCTGCACGTCGCGCACGGCCTCGCCGAGGAGTTCCCGGACGGCCGGCTCTACCTCGACCTGCACGGCGCGGACGGCCGTCCGACCCGCCCGGAGGAGGCGCTGGCGGCCTTCCTGCGCTCCTTCGGCGTGCCCGGCGAGGCGATCCCGGCGAGCCCGGCCGAACGGGCGGCCCGCTACCGGTCGTTGCTCGCCGGGCGGCGGGTCCTCGTGCTGCTGGACAACGCGCGCGACGCCGAGCAGGTCCGGCCGCTGCTCCCGGGCGGGGCGGGCTGCGCCGTCCTGGTCACCAGCCGGACCCGGATCGGGGCGCTGCCCAACGCCCGCTTCACCGAACTGCCGGTGCTGCCCGCCGAGGAGGCGGTCACCCTGCTGACCCGGGTGGTCGGCGCCGATCGGGTGGCGGCCGAGGCCGAAGCGGCCCGCGAACTCGTCCGGCTCTGCGGACAGTTGCCGCTGGCCGTGCGGATCCTCGCGGCGCGCCTGGCCTGCCGCCCCGGCTGGAGCGTGGCCCGGCTGGTGGAGCAACTGGGCGGCGACCGCTACCGGTTGGACGCGCTGCGCAGCGGGGACCTCGCCGTCGACTCCTCGTTCCGCTTCGGCTTCGACCTGCTGGACGCCGAACAGGCGCGCGCCTTCCGGATGCTGGCCGTCCCCGAGGTGCCGGACCTCTCGGCGGCGGAGGCGGCCGCGGTCCTGGACCGGCCGGAGCCCGCCGCCGAGGCGCTGGCCGAGTCCCTGGTGGACTGCTCGATGCTGGAGGTCTCCGCCGGTCCCGACCGCTACCGCTACCACGACCTGCTGCGGGCCTTCGCCCAGCGGATCGACCGGGTCTGCCCGGGCGGACCGCGGAACCAGGCGGAGATCGACGGTGAGCGGGTGCGCGCGCTGACCCGGCTGGTGGACCACCACCACGCCAGGATGGCGGCCGCGCTCCGCCCGCCGTCGGAGCGCGCCGCCGCCCCGGCGGCCGGGGACTACGTGACCGTCGGGGCGCTGGTGCGCCAGTGCGCGCAGCTCCCGGTCCGCTCCCCGGGTGGGGGTCCCGGCCTCGACCGGCTCGCCGAACTCCTGCTGGGCGTCTGCCTGTCGGCGGACTCCGGGCACGCCACCCGGCCGCTCGGCCATGCCGCCAACGCCCTGCTGCGGGCCGCCCTGGAGCAGGGCGACCGCACCGCGGAGGCCCGGGCTCGCCTGGTGCTCGGCCGGCTGCTGGCCGAGGTCGGCTCCGCGTCCTCGGCCCTCACCGAGCTGCTCCGGGCCCGCGACCTGTGCACCGCGCACGGACTGCCGGAGCCGCTGCTCGCGCTCGCGCACGGCTCGCTGGCCGCCTGCTTCGTCCACCTCGACCGCCCGGACGAGGCGGTGGCCGGGTTCTCGGCCGCGGTCGCGGTCCGGCAGCGGATCGGCGACCGGCGCGCGCTGGCCGCCGAACTGCTGGACCTGGCGGGGGCGTTCGCCCGGCAGGGCCGGTTCGGCGCGGCGGGCCGGGTGGTGGACCAGTCGCTGGTGATCGGCCACGACCTGGCGGACCGCGCGCTGGAGGCCCGCGCCCGGGACTCGCTCGGCTCGATCGCCCACGACCTCGGCCGGTACGACCAGGCGGTCTCCCACCGGCGGGCCGCGCTCGCCCTGACCGACCCGGCCGACCACCGGCGCACCGGCCGGATCCTGCTGCGGCTCGGCGAGTCGCTGCGCGCGGGCGGACGCGGTCCGGAGGCGGTCGAGGCGGCGGAGCGCGCGGTCGACGCGCTGACCCTGGACGGCGACCACCGGGGCCGCGGCCTGGCCCTGGCCGCGCTCGGCGACGCCCTGGCGGACCACCGCCCGGGCGGGCCGGAGCGGCCCGGCGACCCGGAGCGGTCCGGCCGTCCGGCCCGGGCCCGGGCCTGCTGGGCCGAGGCGTACGGCATCCTGGCCCCGATCGGCTCGCCGGAGGCCGAGCGGCTGGTGCCGCTGCTCGGTGACGACCACCCGGCCGGGCCGTCCCGGCGGCACTGGCCGTCCTGGCTGCCGGTCTGACGCGGCGCTCCCGGTCTGACGCGGCGCTCCCGGTCCGGCGCGGCGCTCCCGTCCCGTGCGCACGGCCCGGCCCCCGGCCGTGCGCGCGGGACGCCGGGTCAGGCGGCGGAGACCGTCCAGACCTGGTCGGCGGAGCCCGCACAGGTGCGCACCTGTGCGGGCGAGCCCGGACCGGCGGCGGACAGGCAGCGCTGGGCGTCCCGGGCGACGGTCACCACATAGCCCCCGGGCACCGGGAAGAACGACCAGATCTGGGTCGGGGCGGTGGGGTTCGACGGGTACCAGAGCCGGGTCTGGGAGCGGGCCCCCTCCAGGTCCAGGACCTTGGAGTACCGGGCGGCGCCGTTGGAGAGCAGATAGCCGCCCTCCGTGTGCGCGGTCAGCTGCCAGACCGCGCCCGGGCCGCCGTCGTCGGGGGCCAGGACCACCGGGTTGCCCGGCCGGTCGAGCGAGGCCTGGTCGAACAGCACGGACCCGCCGTTGGAGAGCCGGACGAGCGACGGCAGCGGACCGCCCGGCTGGACCGGAGGCTTGGTGGGCGGATCCGTCGGAACGGTGTAGGTCGGCGGGGGCGGGGGCGGCGAGGCGGTGTACGGAGGCGGGGAGGAGGTGTAGGTCGGCGGCGGCGCCGCGGTGTAGTCGGGGGCCGGGGACACCGTCCGCCGCGGAGTGGCGGTGGAGGCCGGGGCGTTCGGCGGCGGGGCGGCCGTGTAGGCCGGGCCGTCCGGCGCCGACGGCTGCCCGGGCGCCGGCGCGGGGGCGCCCGGTGCGCCGCCCTGGGCGGGGGCGCCGGCGGGTGCGTCCGGGGACCCGGGGGCGGGTGCGCCCGGGAGGTTCGCGGGGCCGCTCCCGCCGCCCGGACCGCCCACCGGACCGCCCGCGGCACCGACGCCGCCCGCGGCCCCCGCGTCGGGCGGCGTCGCGCCCGGGAGGACCGGTCCGGTCGGCGAGGGGACCCCGGACGGGGTCGGCGCGCCGGGGGAGGGGGAGGGCGCGCCCGGGTCGGGGAGCAGCCCGGCGGGCGCCGTCAGCGGAACGCCCGACCGGGCGGAGGAGTTCGCCGCGTCGGCGGCCCGGACGCCGGCCGGTCGCCCGTCCCGGTGCAGGGCGACGACCGCGGTGGCGGTGACGGCGCAGCAGAGCGCGGCCGCGCCCGCCACGAGCAGGGTCCGGCGCCGGGTGCCGAACAGCGCGGCCCGCCACCGGGCCCCACGGCCCGGTGGGGCGGACGGCTCGGCCGGGGCCGCCGGGGCCGCGACCGCCGGGCGCGCCGCCGACCCGGTGGCCCGGAGCGCGGCCAGCGCACCGGTCGACCGGACCACCGCGGCCCAGGACGGCCCGCCCGCCGGGCCGTCGGCGGGCTCACCGGCGAGGGCCGCCAGGACGGCCCCGGCCATGGCGGCGGCGTCCGGCCAGCGCAGGGCCGGGTCCTTCGCCAGGGCCCGCTCGATCAGGGCCCGGACCGGGGCCGGGACCTCGGCCGGCAGCGGCGGCACGGGGTCGGTCAGGTGCTTGAGGATCAGCTCCAGGGCGGTCTCGCCCTCGAACGGCAGCCGCCCGGTCAGGCACTCGTAGAGCACGACCCCGAGCGCGTACAGGTCCGCCGAGGCGGTGACCGTGCCGGTGGAGGCCTGCTCGGGCGCCTGGTAGGCGGCGGTGCCGAGCACCATCCCGGGCACGGTGAGCCGGGGGTCGCAGCCGGGCCGGGCGATGCCGAAGTCGGTGACCACCACGTGGCCGTCACGCATCATCAGGTTGGCCGGCTTGATGTCCCGGTGGACGATGCCGGCCTCGTGCGCGGCCTGGAGCGCCGCCAGGACCTCCAGCGCCAGACCGAGGGTCTCCGGAGCGGTCAGCGGGCCCCGCCGTTCCATCACGGTGCTCAGCGGCTCGCCCTCGATCAGCTCCATGACCAGGTAGGCGACCGGGTGGGCGGCGGGTCCCGGGGGTGCGCCCCAGGAGGGGACGTCGGCGGCGCGGCCGGGGCCGAAGTCGTACACGCCGACGATGCCGGGGTGCTGCACCCGGGCCATCACCCGGGCCTCGTCGTGGAAGCGCTCCGCGAAGCCGGGTTCGTCCAGCAGCGCGGATTTGAGGACCTTGACGGCCACACGGCGGTCGAGCACCTGGTCCTGGGCGAGCCAGACATCGCCCATCGAGCCGCCGCCGAGCCACCCCTCCAGCCGGTAGCGGTCACCGAGCGTGGTGCCACGCATGATTCTCCTCGACCTCGTTTCGTCGTCGCGACCGCCGCCGGGGCCCGGTCGGCCCTCGGTCGCACCGGCAGATCCTGCCGGGCGGACATAAACGCCGACTTGTCGTGGCCACTGAAACCCCCCGCCCCCGGATCTCCGGCGCCCCGTCGACGCATCCGTGAACGGACCGTCGACCCCCCGTGTGCGGCGGCTCGGCGGCATGGCATCGGGCCGGGTCCGCGGAGGGGAGCCCGAGACGGTCGACCGTCGTGCGGCCGCCGCCGCGGTCCTGGTCGCCGCGACCGCGCCGCCCGCCCCCGCGGCGGCCCGTCCGGGTGCCGGACGACGCCTCTCGGGGCCGTCCGGCACCCGGGCGCGCACCCGCCGAAGCGCGGGCACGGAGAGTGACGGGCCGGGAACGGACGATTCGGACTTGAATCTTTGCGAACGGATGTTCGATCCTGGGGGTGTGCCCGTTATCGAATCTGTTTTCGAATCCACCGTCGAGCGGAAGCCCGCGCTCCGTCCGGTGGCGTCGACCGCCGCCCCCGGACGGGGGCTGCTGCCGGTGGTGCCCGCGCTGCGCGGGCTGCTGCCGGAGGGCGGGCTGCGGCGGGGCGCGGCGGTGTCGGTGGCGGGCGGGGACGCCGGGCTGCTGCTGGCGCTGGCCGCCGGGGTGCGGGAGACCGACGGCGGCTGGGCCGCGGCGGTCGGGCTGCCGGACCTCGGGCTGGCCGCGGCCGCCGGGTACGGGCTCGACCTGCGGCGGCTGCTGGTGGCCGACGATCCCGGACCGCACTGGGCCGAGGTGGTGTCCGTGCTGGCCGGCGCCGTCGAACTGATCATGCTGCGCCCGGACGGCCCGGTCCCGCCGAACCTGGCCGCCAGGCTGGCCGCCGTGCTGCGGCGCAGCGGCTGCGTGCTGCTGGTGGCCGGGCCGTGGCCGGGGGCCGGACTGCGGCTGGGCGTGCGCTCCGGGCGCTGGTTCGGGCTGGGCGACGGGCACGGGCAGCTCATCGGGCGGCAGGTGGAGGTGGCGGCCGAGGGGCGCGGTTCGGCGGGGCCCGGGCGGACCGCCCGGCTCTGGCTGCCGGACGCCCACGGCGCGGTGCGGACCGTGGAGGAGGCGGTCGGCGCCGGGACGGTGGACGTGGACGTGGCGGGGGAGGGCGCGGTGTCGGGGGCCGGGGCGGGCCTCGACCGCATGGCGGTGGTGTGAGATGACCGGCGGCGAGGTGGCCGGCTCCACCGGGGCGGCCGGCGCGGTCACCCCCCGGGTGCTGGTGGTGTGGTGTCCGGACTGGCCGGTGGCGGCCGTCGAGCGCCCGGGGGAGGCCGACGCCCCGGTGGCGGTGGTCGAGGGCGGCCGGGTGCTGGCCTGCTCGGCGGCGGCCCGGGCGGCCGGGGTGCGGCAGGGGCAGCGGCTCAAGCTGGCCCAGCGGCTCTCCCCGGCGCTGGAGCTGCGCGACCGCGACCCGGAGGCGGAGGCCCGGCGGTTCGAGCCGGTGGTCGCGGCCGTGGAGGCGTTCACCCCCCGGGTGGAGGTGCTGCGCCCGGGGCTGTGCGCGATCCCGGTGAAGGGGCCGGCCCGCTACTTCGGCGGGGAGGAGGCCCTGGCGGCGAAGGTCCAGGGGGCGGTCACCGCCGCCCTGGCGGCTTCGGCCGCGGCCGCGGTCGTGGCTCCCCGGGTTCACCCGGCGCACCCGGCGGACGCGGAGCAGGGAGGGGGCCGCGGTGCCGCCGGGGGCGGTGCCGGCCGCCTGGCCGAGGTCGTCCCGCTGCACCCCGCCGATGCCGGGCGTCCCGCTGATACCGGGCACCCCGCTGATACCGGGCACCCCGCCGACGCCGGGCGGCCCGCACCCCGGCGGCGGACCGCCGGGGTGGACGAGCTGCTCGCCGCCGCGCCCGCCGCCCGGGACGGCGCCCGGGGCGGCTTCGCCCGCCCGCCCGCCTACCCGCCCGCCCCCGCCCCCGGG
>NZ_JBHVIV010000075.1:0-10452 GCF_042799475.1 Kitasatospora sp. NPDC057692
CGGGGTTGCCGGGGGGGGGCGGGGGGGGGGGCGGCCCCCCCCCCCCCCGCCCGACCGCCGGGCCCGAGGGTCGGGGTCAGGAGAGGGCGAGCTCCGTGACGTTGTAGCCCTCCACGGTCCACGCGGAGGTGAGGGTGCCCTCCTTGACGTAGGCCGCGCCGTCGTCCTTGACGATGCCGATGCGCTTGCCGGACAGGGCGATCTGGGTGGTGTCGCTGCCCTCCAGGGTCCACGGGGCGTCCAGCGCGCCCTCCTTGACCAGGGCGTTGCCGTCGTCCTTCAGCACGCCGATGCGGTTGCCGGAGAGCTCCAACTGGGCCGTGAAATCGGCCTCCAGGGTCCACTGCGCGGTCAGCGAGCCCTCCTTGACCAGGGCGGTGCCGTTGCCCCTGAGGATGCCGATGCGGTTGCCGGACAGCGAGAGGTGGACGGTGTGGTCGGCCTGCGGGTTCCACGCGGCGTAGAGGGGCCCCTCCTTGACCAGGGCGTTGCCGTTGCCCTTGACGATGCCGACGCGGCTGCCGGAGAGCTGGAGCTCCTTGACGCCGTCGCCCTCCAGGACCCACGCGGAGGAGAGGGGGCCTTCCTTGACGTAGGCGGTCCCGTTGTCCTTGAGGATGCCGACGCGGTCGCCGGAGAGGGCGAGCTGTTTGACGTCGGTGGCCTCCAGGGTCCACGGGGCGGAGAGGTCGCCCTCCTTCACGAGTGCCGACCCGTTGTCCTTGAGGATGCCGATGCGGTTGCCCGCGACCACGATCTGCCGCACGCCGTCGCCCTCGACGGTCCAGGCGGCGGAGAGGTCGCCCTCCTTCACGAGGGCGGTGCCGTCGCCCTTGAGCAGGGCGATGCGGTTGCCGCCGTCGCCGGAGACGGTGCCGGGAACGGCCGCGGCGGCCGCGGTGGCCGTGAGGGCTGTCGCGGCGAGCGCCGCGAGCGCGGCTGCGGTGAATGACTTCTTCATGGGGGCCTCCATACGGGAAATGGGGTGACCTGGGCATGTCATGCAACCGGCCGTCCGGTGCCGAGGAACAGGAGATCACCGCAACCCGGGACCCGGTGAGGCGCACCGCAAGCGCACGGGAGCATTTCTTCACACGGAGAACACAACCGTCGCCGCACGCCGAAGCGGCCGGGGGTGCTCGCGATCGCCTGACCGCGATCAGGCGCATTCACCGGAGGGTCGGGCTGAATAACGATCCACATGTGACATGTCACAGGCTATTGATGCACGGACGGTCCTGTGAGACGGTTCGTCACGCGCTTCGACGGCCTCCCTCCCCCCACGCCCGAGGCGCATTCACATGCCCTTCCCCCACGAAGGAATGACGATGCGTCCGCTCTCACGCATGCCCCGACTGCTGGCCGCAGTCGCCGCGGCGGCCACTCTGCTCGGCATAGCCGCCGGCCCGAGCCGGGCCGCCGCCCCCGCCGCCCCTGAACCGGCCATCGCGGCCCCGCACCAGGCGGCCGACGGACCGCCGGGGGTGACCGGCAGTCCGTTCACCGATCCCGACAGCCCCGCCGCGCCGCAGGCCCGCCGGCTGACGGCCGGGCAGCTGCCGCTGCTCACCGCGCCGAGCCCGGCCGGGACCGGTTCGCCCCCGGCCTCGGCGCGCTCGCTCACGGCGGCTCCGGCCGCCGCCGCGTCGTGCACCCCGGCCGACTTCGCGAGCCGGACCGGGACCGCCCTCGTCTCGTACGTCAAGGCCGCGACCCCCGAGTGCATCGGCTCGCTGTTCCTGCTCGCCGGAGGCCCGTACGCCTCGGCCCTGTTCCGCCAGAGCCAGATGACGACGATGGCCGACGCCTTCCAGGGCGCCGCCGCCTCCTACCCCGGTGACAACTCCGCCGGCACCTGGCAGGTCGTCCTGTACCTGCGCGCCGGCTACTACGTGCACGAGAAGGACGCCGCGCACGTCGGCCCCTACGACGCCTCGCTCACCGCCGCCGTGACCCGCGGCCTCGACGCCTTCGTGGCCGGCCCGCACTTCGCGGACGCCACCGACGCGAACGCGCCGGTCGCGGCCGAGGTCCTCATCCTCACCGACAGCGCCGACCTGCAGCACCGGTACCTGAACACCTACCGGCAGGTGCTGGCCGGCTACAACAACTCGTACAACACGTCCAGGAAGCTGCTCAACCTCGTCAACAGCGCCTTCACCCCGCTGGACCGCGGCCACCAGAACGCGGCCTACGGCGCCGCCGTCGCCGCGGACCCTGGCATCGTCGACACCCTCGCCGCGTTCACCCGCGACCACGGGGACTTGCTCGGCACGGACACCTACTACCTGGCCTCCAACGCCGGCATCGAACTGGCCCGCTACCTCGCCTACCCGGCGCTCCGGGCCAAGGTCCGCCCGCTGGTCAAGGGCCTGCTCGACAGCTCCTCGATCACCGGCCCCACCGCCCCGCTGTGGGTCGGGGCAGGCTTCACAGCCTCCTCCTTCGACGAGGGCCAGTGCTCCTTCTACGGCGTCTGCGACCTTCCCCGGCGCCTGGCCGAGGCGGCGCTGCCGATCACCCACACCTGCAACGCCACCCTCACCCTCCGGGCCCAGGACCTCACCGCGGCCGAACTCGCCGCCGTCTGCGCCGACCTCAAGGGCGAGGACGCGTTCTTCCACAACCTGGTCCGCGACAACGGTCCCGTTCCCGGGCAGTACGAGTCGTCCGTCCAGGTCGTGGTCTTCGCGAGCCAGGCCGACTACCGGACGTACGCCGGCCCGATCTACGGCGCCAACACGAGCAACGGCGGCATCACCCTCACCGGCATCCCGAGCGACCCGGCCAACCAGCCCGTCTCGATCATGTACCGGCACCCCGACGAGAACGGCTTCACCGCCCGGATCTGGAACCTCAACCACGAGTACGCCCACGCCCTGGACGCCCGCTACGACTTCAAGGGCGACTTCTACGACCAGACCAGCGTGCCCAACCTGTGGTGGCTGGAGGGCGTCGCCGAGTACGTCTCCTACACCTACCGCGGCGTGACCGACACCAACGCGGTGGCCCAGGCCCCCAAGCGCGCCTACGCGCTCAGCACCCTGTTCCAGAGCACCTACCTGAACAGCGACGTCGTCCGCACCTACCACTGGGGCTACCTGGCAGCCCGTTTCATGATCGAGCGGTACCCGAGCGTCGTCCAGACCATGCTCTACTACTTCCGGACCGGCAACTACGCGCAGGGCTACGCCTACTACAACGGCATCGGCACCCGCTACGACGCCGGCTTCACCAGCTGGCTGGACTCCTGCGCCGCCGACCTCTGCCTGACCGCCGGAACCCCGAAGGCCGCCTTCGACGCCACGGTCCGCGACCTCAACGTCCGGCTGACCGACCGCTCCACCGAGACCGGCGGCAAGGGCAGCATCACCACCCGGTCCTGGACCTTCGGCGACGGCACCACCTCCACGGCGGCGTCCCCGTCCAAGTCCTACCGCGCGCCCGGCACCTACACGGTCACGCTCACCGTCACCGACAGCAACGGCAAGACGGCCACCGCGAGCAAGCCCGTCACCGTGACCGCGCCCGCCGCCCCCGGCCCGTGCACCGGCGCCGACACCCGGCTGATGGACTACAACTGCTACCGCGCAGGCCGCTCCGCGGAGGCGGGCAGCCTGGACCAGCTCTACCTCTACCTCCCGGCGGGCACCACCACCCTCACCGTCTCCACCAGCGGCGGAACCGGCACGGCGTACCTCTACTACAACGCCGACCGCTGGGCCTCCACCACCTCCTACACGGCCGCCTCCACCAGCAGCGGCACCACCCAGACCCTGACCGTCACCAACGCCACGGAGGGCTACCGCTACATCACCCTCTACGGGAAGACCGCCTTCAGCGGCGTGACCATCACCACCCAGTACTGACAGCGGTGCAACGGGTCCGGGGCGGACGGTGGAAACACCGCCCGCCCCGGACCCGTTCGCGGTCAGTCGGCGGCGGCCTGCCGTTCGTCCTCGCGGGCGCCGGAGAGGACGGCGTCGAGGAGGCCGGGGTAGCGGGCGTCGAGGTCGTCGCGGCGCAGCCGGAGGAGGTTCTCCCGGCCCGAGGGCTGCTGGTGGATGACGCCGCTGTCGCGCAGCACCCGCCAGTGGTGCGTCATCGTCGACTTGGCGGTGATGCCGATCGCGGTGAGCACGCTCCCGCAGTTGTGCGCCCCTCCGCCGTCCAGGACGCGGACGGCGGAGAGGCGGACGGGGTTGCCGAGGGCGGTCAGGACGTGCTCGATCCGGATCTGCTCGCGGGCGGGGTGGCGGTAGTTCATGGCCCCACCGTAACGCGCGGGTTGGCGGCCGCGGCCGGCCCGACGCGGCTCAGCGCCGCGGTGCGAGCAGGTGGGCGTCGATCGCCGCCCGTGTCGCGGGGTCGTAGTAGACCCAGTGGGGTGTGTCCACCGTCAGCGTGCGTGAGCCCGGGAAGGCGCGCGCCATCCGGCGGGCGCCGGGCAGCGGGGTCGCCGGGTCGTGGACGGCGTTGGCCACCAGTACGGGCGGCAGCTCGCCCCGCGCCTGAGCGGGCCGGGCCCGGGGCGGGAGGGTCCAGCCCTGGCAGCCGAGCACCGGGGCCAGGGCGTAGGTGCTGACGCGGACGTGCGGGGCGGCCCGGGCCACCCGAGCCCGGATGGCCCGGTACTCGGCGTAGTCGCGGATCCGGAAGTCGAAGTCCCGGCACATCACCAGCTGCATGGCGGTGTTGGGGCCGCCCTCGGCGGGCCAGGACACCTCGCCCTGCCCGCTGTCCACGGCGGCCAGCTGCTCCGCGGCCCAGTCCGGCCTCCTGGACAGCAGCAGGAAGGTGAGCAGGGCGGACAGCCGGTCGGCGTCGACCGCGACCGGGCCCGGCCCCTGCGGGCCCGGCTCGCGCAGGGTGCCCGCGTCGGCGCGGGCGAACAGCTCCGCCGTGACGGCCGCCAGGCCGCGGGGGCGGAGCGTGCAGGCCGGGGCCGTCGCGCACCAGGCCGCCAGCTGTTCGAACATGGCGTCGACGGTGGCGCTGCTGTCGGTGAGGTAGCGCTCCGCGTCCGGGCGGTCCGGGTCCACCGCGCTGTCCAGGGCCATCGCCCGCAGCCGCTCCGGGAACAGGCGGGCGTAGCGCTCGCCCAGGAGCGTGCCGTAGGAGTGGCCGAGGTAGCTGATCCGGCGCTCGCCGAGGGCGGCGCGGATCGCGTCCATGTCCCGGGCCACGCTCTCGGTGTCCAGGTGGGCGGCGAGCGGGCCCATCGCGCGCAGGCAGCCGGCGGCGGTCCGCCCGTTCGCGGTGCGCAGCCGCTCGAAGGCGGCGGCGTCCTGCGGGAACCCGGTGGTCTCCTCGCCGGGGCCCTCCTCGCACGGGGCGGCCCGGCTGCGCCCGATGCCGCGCGGGTCGAAGCCGACCAGGTCGAACCGCTTCAGCATCTCCGGGCCGTAGACGCCGAGGTCGGGGATGCCCGCGTACAGGGCGTCCTCCGCGCCGGGGGCGCCGGGCCCGCCGGGGTTCGACAGCAGGACGCCGATCCGGCGCGAAGGGTCGGTGGCCCGGTGGCGGGCGACGAAGACGCCGGTCTTCGGGCCGTTCGGCTGCGCCCAGTCCACCGGCACCTGGACGGTGGCGCACTGGGCGGCCGGGGTCGGGTCCGGCATCGGCGGTTCGCTCTTCGGGCACGGGCCCCAGGTGAGCGAGGACGCGGGTGCGGCGGGCCCGGGGGCCTCGTTCGCGGCCGCCGCGCCGGGGAGGGCGAGGGGTGCGGTGCAGGCGGACAGGGCGAGGAGGGCGGAGAGGGCGCGCCGTCGCCGGGGCGGCCTGCTTCTTCTGCGGAGGTTCATGCCCGTGAACGACCGGACGGCGGCGGGGCCGGGTTGCGCCGCGTCCGGGGCCGTGCCCGATGGGGCACACGGGGCGCCCGGCCGGTATGCTGTAATATATGAAGAGCGATATTGACCCTTACGAGCTGCGTGTGGGCGTGCCCGACGTCGCGACCTTCCGGCACCTGCGGACCGCCTCCGGGATGAGCGACCGCCCGGCCGGGGCGGTGGCCGCCGGGCTGCCGAACACCTGGTTCGGGGTGACCGTCCACCACGGCGGCGAGCCGGTGGGTATGGGTCGGATCGTCGGGGACGGCGGTGTGGTGTTCCAGATCGCCGATGTGTGCGTGCTCCCCGCCCATCAGGGGCGCGGGCTGGGCGGGCGGATCATGGCGCGGCTGACCGCCGAGCTGGAGGAGCGGGCCCCCGCGGGCGCCTATGTCTCGCTGATCGCCGACGGCGAGGCCCACCGGCTCTACGCCAAGTACGGCTTCGTCGGGACGGCCCCGGACTCGGTCGGCATGCACCGGCTGGTGTGACCCCGGTCGGCGCGGCGTCGGTCGGTGCGGCGTCGGTCGGCGCGGCGTCGGTCCGGGCGACGACCGCCCGCCGCACCCCCGTGGAGCGAGAGGTACGGCGGGCGGCGTCGAGCGTCAGGCGTGGATGCCCTGGCCCGGCGTCAGGATCCCGGCCGGGTCGAAGCGGTGCTTGGCGGCCACCGCGCGCCCCCACTGGGCGCCGTAGTGGCGGCGCCACTCGGCCGCCGTCACGTCCGGGATGGCGCCGATCAGGTACCGCTTGCCGCCGAGCCGCACCGCCAGCTCGTACAGCCGGCGGTTGCGCCGCAGCGCTGCGGCGTGGTCGGCACCCGGGAACGGGAAGGACAGCAGGTCGAAGTGGAAGCCGACCGGCTCCTTCGGCATCACGGTCATCGGGCGGGTGAAAACGTCGGTGCGGAACGGGTAGAAGAGCAGCAGCCCGGCGCCCAGGTCCTCCGGCGTCAGCAGCGCCACGGCCTCGCGCATGAACGTCTCGGTGGTCGAGGCGGGCAGGAACAGGCTCATCCACGGCTTGGGCTGCGACCAGAGGCCGGCCGACTGCAGGTACCCGGCGAAGGCGTCCACCCGGAACGCGTACTCGCGCGCCGTCTGGTCCGTGAACGTCGTCTCGGCGGCCAGGCAGCGCAGGCCGCGCACCAGCTTCGCCCGGTCCGGCGCGGCGGTGCCGTCGTAGTGGACGACGCCCTCCACCTTGTACTTCCACCCGGTGCCGGCGGCGTTGCGCGAGACGTCGCCGACGTGCAGGTCGAAGCGCCGCTCCAGCATCAGCTTCTTCTGGTCCGCGAGGTAGTCGGCCAGGTCGTCGTAGAACAGGTTGAGCACCAGAGCCCGCTCGCGGGCCCGCACCAGGCGCAGGGTGGCCCGGACGATGAGGCCGGCCTGTCCTCCGCCGCCCAGTACGGCCTCGAACAGCTCGCGGTTGGCGCTCGCCGAGGCGGTCACCAGCTGGCCGGTGCCGGTGACCACGTCCACCGACTCGACGGTGTCCACCTGGAAGCCGTAGCGCTGGACGCCGCCGCCGATGCCGCCGACGCTCAGCGTGCCACCGATCGACAGGTGCAGGTAGTCCGTCAGGCTGGGCGGCATCCACCCCTGGGCGAGCGCGGCGTCGGTCAGCTGCGCCCAGGTGACGCCTGCCTCCACCACGGCGCGGCCCGGGGTGATCCGGATGATCCGGTCCAGCCCGCGGGAGTCGATCGCGACGCCGCCGCGCACGCCGGCCTGGCCGTAGCTGGAGTGCGACTCCAGCTGGGCCGGGCCGCCGGTGCCGCTCTGGCCGTTCATCGCGACCGGGATGCAGTGCCGGTGGGCGAAGCCGACCAGGGTGGCGACGTCGCGCACCGAACCCGGGTGCAGGACGGCGCGCGGCGCGGCCGTCACCAGGTGGCCGAAGTCCCCGCCGAACCGGCCCAGCGTCTCGGCGTCGGCGACCAGAGTCCCGTCCAGCCGGGGCAGCGCGGCGAGCGCGGCGTCGGCGGTCCCGGCGGCGCCTTCGGCCCCGGCGGTCCCCGGGGCCCCGGCGGGAGCCTCCATGGCCCAGGAGCGGCCGACGGTGTTCCAGCCGATGACGGTGGCCGCCGCGCCGACGATCACACTGCGGCGGGGCAGGGCTGACTTGCTCATTACAGATATCTCCGATCAATCGTCATATGAGCAGTGTTGTATCTCAGTCGGCACGTACACGCGCAATGGGCAGGACCTGAACACTTCGGTGACGGTCCGTCCGGGCTCTGCCGCGCCGGGGCGGCAGCGGTCTACACCACTTGGTGGACGGGGGCGGGATCCGGACAGTTGTCGGCCTGCGGTGCAACGGTGCTGACCAGGCGGAACGGCGGGCCGCCCGGGCGTCGGCGGGCAGGCGCGGTGGCCGGAAACCCGGTTGTCCGGCCGTGGTGATCGGGAGAGAGTGGAGCTGTCGGGATCAAGGAACGACACCGAGGGCGAGCTGGGCCTGGGAGAGCCCAAGGGCCTGTAAAGCCCCCGCTTCGGCTGTGGTGGTTCGAATCCATCCTCGCCCACCTCGGACCGCCCCGGGCCGCACTGCGGCCCGGGGCGGTGTTCGTCGAACCTCGCCACCGGGGAGGACCGGGCGGCGGTCGAGGCGGTCGTGCGCACCGACCCGTTCGCCGTCGAGGGCCTGGCCGAGTACCGGGTGACGGAGTTCCCCGCCACCACCGTGGCGCCCGTCCTGGTAGCCCACCGCCAGCGGCTCCCGGCCTGATCAGCCGACGGATCCCGCTCCGGCGCCCGGCCGGGGCGCCCCGGTTCGGCGACCGGTCGCGTACTGGCTACGATCGGTGAGCACGGGGCAAGGAAGCGTCGGGCCGCGGGCCGGCGCACGGCGAGAAATCCAGTGGGAGAAGACGATGGCACACGCACGGGCCGGACAGCCGGCGCAGCCGGGCGACCTGGTGGACGTGGCGCGGCTGGTGACGGCGTACTACACGCTGCACCCGGACCCGGAGGAGCCGGCCCAGCGGGTCGCGTTCGGCACCTCGGGCCACCGCGGCTCCTCGCTGGACGCCGCGTTCAACGAGGACCACATCGCCGCCACCACCCAGGCGATCTGCGAGTACCGGGCGGCCGAGGGCATCACCGGCCCGCTGTTCCTCGGCGCCGACACCCACGCGCTGTCCGAGCCCGCCCGGGCCACCGCGGTCGAGGTGCTGGCGGCGAACGGCGTGACCGTCCTGCTGGACAGCGCCGACGGCTACACCCCGACGCCCGCCGTCTCGCACGCGATCCTGACCCACAACCGGCGCAGCCCGCAGTCGCTCGCGGACGGCATCGTCGTCACCCCGTCGCACAACCCGCCGCGCGACGGCGGCTTCAAGTACAACCCGCCGAGCGGCGGCCCGGCCGGCTCGGAGGCCACCGGCTGGATCCAGGACCGCGCCAACGCCCTGATCCGCGAGGGCCTGCGCGGCGTCAAGCGGGTCCCGTACGCGCGCGCCCTGGCCGCGGCCACCACCGGCCGCCACGACTACCTCACCGGCTACACCGAGGACCTGGTCTCCGTCCTGGACCTGGACGCCGTGCGCGCGGCCGGCCTGCGGATCGGCGCCGACCCGCTGGGCGGCGCGTCCGTCGCCTACTGGGGCCGGATCGCCGAGACCCACCGCCTGGACCTGACCGTGGTCAACCCGGCCACCGACCCGACCTGGCGCTTCATGACGCTGGACTGGGACGGCAAGATCCGGATGGACTGCTCCTCGCCCGCCGCGATGGCCTCGCTGATCGCCCGCCGCGACGAGTACGCCATCGCCACCGGCAACGACGCCGACGCCGACCGGCACGGCATCGTCACCCCGGACGGCGGCCTGATGAACCCCAACCACTACCTCGCGGTGGCCGTCGACTACCTCTACCGCCACCGCTCCGAGTGGTCGGTCGACGCGGCGGTCGGCAAGACGCTGGTCTCCTCCTCGATGCTGGACCGGGTCGCCGCCGACCTCAAGCGCCGGCTGGTCGAGGTGCCGGTCGGCTTCAAGTGGTTCGTCGACGGGCTGCTGGAGGGCTCGATCGCGTTCGGCGGCGAGGAGTCGGCCGGCGCGTCGTTCCTGCGCCGCGACGGCGGGGTGTGGACCACGGACAAGGACGGGATCCTGCTCGCCCTGCTGGCCGCCGAGATCACCGCCGTGACCGGCCGCACCCCCAGCGAGTACTACGGCGACCTCACCGCCCGCTTCGGCGCCCCCGCCTACGCCCGGGTGGACGCCCCGGCGGACCGCGAGCAGAAGGCGCTGCTGTCCCGTCTGTCGGCCGAGCAGGTCACGGCCGGCGACCTGGCCGGCGAGCCGGTCACCGCCGTGCTCACCGAGGCGCCCGGCAACGGCGCGGCCATCGGCGGCATCAAGGTGTGCACCGAGAACGCCTGGTTCGCGGCCCGCCCCTCCGGCACCGAGGACGTCTACAAGATCTACGCCGAGTCCTTCCACGGGCCCGAGCACCTCGCCCGGGTCCAGGAGGAGGCGCGCAGCCTGGTCAACGGGGTGCTCGCCGGCTGACGGCCTGACGCGCGCGCAGTGCGGCGGCCCCCGGGCCCCGGGGGGGTGTACCGACGGCGCCGCCGCCGGGTACAGGCGGGGCGGGGCGCCCGCCCCCGCGCG
>NZ_JBHVIV010000075.1:10462-44479 GCF_042799475.1 Kitasatospora sp. NPDC057692
CCGCGCCGGGGGCCTGGGGTCGGCCCCCCCCCGGGACACGGGGGGCCCCCCCGGCGCCCGGCCTCCCCCGCGCCCCGGGCGCCGCCCGCGCCCCCGGGGGGGGCCCCCCGGGGCCCGCGGCCCGTTGCTCAGGCGAGGACGGCCTCCGTCCGCCGGACGACCCGGCCCGCCGCCAGCGCCAGCCGGGAGCGCTCGCCGCCCGACAGGGTGTCCAGCGGCCGGTCCCGCGCCGGCCCCGGCAGGCCGAGGTCGTGCAGCGCCACGTCCACCCGGGCGTCCGCCCGGTAGCCGCCGCGCGCCTCGTAGCGGGTGAGGAGGCCGGCGTACGCGTCCAGCGCCTTGGTGAGCTCCGCACCCGCGAGGTCCGGGAGGAGGGCCTCGGCACGGCGCAGGTCGGCCTCCAGCGCGCGGAGGTCCGCCAGGGCCAGGTCCACCGCGTCCTGGACGGTGGCGCCGGGCGGGAGGTCCGGGGACTGCGCGAGGTGGCCGATGCCGCCGGGGGCGGTCACGGTCAGCTCGCCGCCGTCCGGCCGGTCCTGTCCGGCGATCAGCCGCAGCAGGGTGGACTTCCCGGCGCCGTTGTCGCCGATGACGCCGACCCGCTCGCCCGGCCTGAGGCTGAAGGAGACGCCGTTCAGGACGACGCGGTCGTCGTAGCGGCGGGTGACGTCGTGGAGAGCGAGCTGCGAGGCGGCGAGCCGCGGGACGGTGTGGGGTGAGGTGGTGCGTGACGGGGTGGTGGGTGACTGGGTGGTGCGTGATGGGGTGGTCATGCGGAGGTCCCCTGTTCTCGGCCGAGCGGGCCGATCGGAACGGGCGTGCGGACACATCCGCGCACGTCGGGGCAGCCGCGTCACGCCGCCGGGCAGAGGCAGGCGGCGGTGCGGAGGGACCGGAAGCACGGATGGCGGCGGCGCGGGGGCGGAGCCGAGCTCAACGCGCCCGCGCGGCGACTGTCACAGAGTTCCCATGGGCAGCACCGTAGGCCGGGTGCCGGGCGCCCGCAAGCGATTTTCGGGGAGCCGGGAGCCGGGAGCCGGGCGGGTTACCCACGGCGGCTTCCGCCGCCGGATCAGTTGCGGTTCAGCGTCCGGCTGATGCCCGCCAGGACCGCCGTCGTGAGCAGCCAGCCGACGGCGATGAGAGAGTAGCCGAACCACTGCTGGGCCCCGGTCCAGTACCAGGCGGTGCGCTGGCCGAGCCCGCCGATCGGGATGAGCAGGTCCAGGGTGTAGACGAGCGGGTTGAACGGCACGCTCTCGCCGGCCTTGACCTCGTGGGGCGCGCCGTGGCGGAAGACCAGGGTGCCGAGCAGCGCGAGGCCGCCCAGCCACAGCACGGCCTGCCAGGGGCGGTAGCCGTAGCCGACGGTGGCGTCCAGCAACCGGCCCCAGATCCGGCCGGGCGCGCCCAGGGTGCGCCGGCGCCGGCGCTGCTTCGCCAGGAGCACCCGTCGGGCGTCGTCGTCGTGGCCGATCCTCCGGTACCACGCGGCGAGTTGCTCGTAGGGCTGGGGGGAGTAGCCGGGGAGCGCGGTCAGCCAGGCCAGCCGGCGGGCGACGGGTTCGGGGGCGGCGCCGGCGGCCTGGAGGGAGGTGTAGGTGAAGCCGTCGAGGCGGGTGTCGGCCGGCCAGCTGTGCGCGTTGTCGTGCAGGACGACGGTCTGCGCGTCCTGGAGGTCGACCGTGCCGTTCGGGACGGCGGCCGGGGTGAGTCGGAGGTCGCCGGCGGTCAGCCGGTTGCCGTCCAGGGCCACCGCGCCGCCGCCGTCCAGCACGGCGGCGTCGAGCGAGAGCCGGCTGCGGATCGCCGCGCCGGGCAGGCGGATCGCGCCGTCGGCGGTGAAGCCGCGGGAGAGGACGAGGGTGGAGGCGGTGAGGTCGTCGCCGGTGAACGCGTCGCCGCCGGGGTTGTCTATCCGGGCCCGCTCCATGAACAGCCCGCCGTTGAACCGGGCGCCGACCAGCCGCAGGCCGCCGCGGGCGTGGAACCCGTCGCGGGCGAAGCAGCCGCCGTCCATCACCAGGCCGCCGGCCCACAGCGCCCAGACGCCCGGGGCGCGCGCCGGGTCCGGGACGGGGTCCGCGCCGTCGGCGCCGAGCAGCTCGGTGGCGGTGAGCCGGGCTCCGCTGAGCCGCAGCTCGCCGGTGATCTGCGCGCGGGTGAGGGTGAGGCGCCCGTCGAAGACCGAGCGCTCGAAGAAGAGGTTGCCGTCGACCTTCAGCAGCCACCCGTCGAGCCCCGGGATGCGGCAGCCGCTCAGGCTGGTGGACCGCAGGTTCGCGTCCCGCAGTACCACCTGCTCCTCGAAGTGGCAGCCTTCGAGGCGCAGTTCGCCGGTGACGGTCAGCCCGCGCAGGTCCAGGCGGCCGGTGACGCGGGCGCCGATCAGGTACAGCACGCGGACCGGCCCGCCCGGCCCGTCGGCGCCGAGCAGCGCGGTGGCGATCGCCTCGGCCCGCACCGTGCGTCCCTCGCCCCAGGCCGCCCCGCCGACCGGATCGTCCGCACCCGGGTCGCCGCTGCGGAGGTCCACCGCCGCGCCCGTGGCGCAGGCGTCCCACACCCGCTGTTCCGGCCCGGTCAGGTCCTGGTACGTCAGCATCCCGCCCCCTCGGTGGTGATCACCCGCGAAGCGCAGCCTAGTGGGGCGGCCGACGGCGCCCGCAGGCCGGGGCGAGCCGGGGTCCCGCCTCGGCGGGCAGGACCCCGGCCGGGGTCAGCGGGTGTCCGCCGGCCTCAGGTGCCGGTCGTAGAACCGGACCCCTTCCTCCACCTCGAACCACGGGGTGCCGACGTGCCCGCCCGGGTTGGCGTGCAGCGTCTTCTCCTTGCTGCCGAAGGCGTCGAAGAGGTCAAGGGCCCGCTGCCGGGGGTTCCCCTCGTCGTCCCACTGGAGCAGGAACAGCAGCGGAAGGGCGAGCCGCCGGGCCTCCTCGCGCTGGGCGCGGGGCACGTGGCCGCCGGCGAAGAGGCCGGCGGCCGCGATGCGCGGGTCGACCGCGGCCAGCCGGATGCCGAGGGCGGCCCACCCGGAGTACCCGACCGGGCCGCCGATCCCCGGCAGCGCGAGGAGGGCGTCCAGCGTGGTCCGCCAGTCCGGGACCGCAGCCTCGACCATCGGTCCGACGAAGGACTCGAAGATCTCGTCGACCGGCTCGCCGGCCCGGATCGCCCGGCGGAGGTCGGCGCGGGCCTGTTCGGCGGCGGCGGAACGGGGCCGGTCCCCGCAGCCGGCGGCGTCGACGGTGGCCACCGCGTAGCCGCACGCCGCGTGGTGCCGGGCCCGGGCCACCAGCCGGGGGTCGCTCTTGGGCAGGCCGTTGTTGTGGGCCATCAGGATCAGCGGGGCCGGTGCGGAGCCGGGCGTCCACAGGGTGCCGGGGATCTCGCCGAGGGTGAACTCGCGCTCGACGACGCCGTCGTCGAGGCGCTGTTCGGAGGTGATGTGCACGGTCGTGCCTTTCGGGAGGGCTCTGGAAACGGCGCTCCCGGACGACCTATCGCCCGACCGTGACCCCGGAGGGGAGCACCCATGTCGTGATGTCCACGGGTACCACCTCCTCGTTCTCTCGCACGGCCTCGGGAAGCGTAGCAGCCGTTCCGCGGACAGGCGCCGGCCGCCTCGTGCCGCGGTGCGGCCGGGGGAGCGGAGCGGCGCGCGGAACCCGCCCGGCACACGGTCGGCGGGCCTGCTGTGGCGCGGGCCGCAGGCCTGGCCGACGCTGACTTGCAGGGGACGACCGACGGGGCGGACCGACAGAAGGAGACCCTCGCATGGCCATCACCACGACGGACCACCTGGTCCCTCACACGTCGACCGTCCCCGCGAACACGGGCCGGAAGGTGGAGCTGTTCGTGCGGGAGCACGACGGCTCGCCCTCCGGCCCCCCGGCCAACCGCAAGGCCGTCCTCATGCTGCACGGCAGGAGCGTGCCGACGCTGGTGGGCTACGACCTCCAGCACACCTCGTACGGGTGGGCGGAGGCGATCGCCCAGGCCGGCTACGACGTCTTCATGATGGACCTGCAGGGCTCCGGCCGGTCGCCGCGTCCCCGGATGGAGGATCCCTGCAACGTCAATCCCAGCCAGCAGGCCGCCGTCACCCCGCCGCTCCTGGGCCCGCGAACGGCGAGCTACCCGTTCGTCCTGACCAACTCCCAGAGCGACCAGGACGAGCTCGGCACCGTCGTCGACTACATCCGCACCACGCGCGGCGTCTCCAAGGTCTTCTTCATCGGCTGGTCGGCGGCCGCCTTCGCGATGGGACCGTACGCGATCAAGAATCCGGGGAAGGTGGAGAGCCTGTTCCTGCTCGGTCCGATCTTCCCCCCGCTGGGCCCCTCGAACCCGCCGACCCTGCCGGTGCCTGGCTTTCCCACCCATGTGCTCACCCGCGGGAGCATCGAACTGGCCCTGACCATGAAGTGCCCGGACCAGCACGAGCCCGGCATGGTCGACGTCGTGTGGGACGCCCTCATGGACGAGGATCCGATCGGCCGTGACTGGGGGAAGCTGCTTCCCTCCGGACGGCCGGCGGGCGCCAGCCGCTACCGGAACTTCGTGTCCTGGGGCTGGAACAGCACCACCGCGGGGCAGGGAGGCGTACTCGGCGGAAGCGTGCCGGTGCTGATCGTGCACGGCGAGCACGACCAGACGGCCAACACCACCCCGCCGAGTACCAACCCGGCCCTCGACTTCCACGTCCCCGCGCTCTACGACGCCATCACCGGACCGCGCAGGATCCTCGTCACGGTGAAGTGCGCCGGCCACTCGATGCCCTGGGAGACCCAGCACAAGAACCTGCACAACCTGTCGAAGTACTGGCTCAAGCAGACCAAGGTCGACGGCCAGACCCAGGGCAGGTTCGAGATGGACGAGAGCGGGGGCATCAGCCCGGCACCATGAGCGGGCGGTCGGCGGCCGCTACGGTGCCCCGGCCGGCCCGTTGTCGGCGAGGGCCCGCAGCCTGGCGGCGTCGCACGGCAGACCGTTGAGGTCCAGCACCTCGTGCAGGTTCACCCTGAAGTGCCAGGCCCTGGTGCTGCCGGCGATCGCGCGGATCACGGTGCGCTGCGCGCTGGTGAGCGGCTCCTCGCCGTCGTACGCCTCGGTGGGGAAGACGATGTCGAGCAGGGCCCCGGCGACGGTGACGGCGTCGATGGCGTTGACCTCGTCCAGGGCTGCGCACAGCTCCGCCAGCAGGGGTTCGGCCTGCTCGGGCGGCAGGAGCGCCAGGGTGGTGGCCGCGTCGGTGGTCGGATCGCCCGCGCCGAGGTACAGCCCCTCGAAGCCGGGGGCCTCCAGATCGCCGCGGAGGACCTCGATCAAGGTCCGGGCGCTCCGGTGGGCGGGGGAGCGCCGGGTGCGCACCCAGGTCAGGGCGGCGCAGTAGCGGAGCAGCGGGTCGTCGTCGGCGAGGTGCCGCTCCAGTGCGCCGAGGGTGTCGGCGCGGGTCTCGTGCAGGCCCAGGCCGAGCAGGATCTCCGCGCGGATCCGGGGCTCGGGTTCGAGGGCGAGGCGGTCGTGCAGGGCCGCGGCCGCCTCCTCCCCGGGCGCCGCGGCGAGCAGGACGACCGCCCGCCGGCGGATCCCCGGGTGCTCGTGGGCGGCCTGCCCGGCCCAGGTCGGCACCGCGTCGGCGAGCACGGTGAAGACCTCGTAGTAGGCGGACTCGGCGCCGCTTTCGGCGAAGTCCTCGTCCGGATCGGTGGAGTCGGCGGAAAGGCCGGCCAGAACGGCCTTGAGGTCCTGGCAGGATTCGAGGCTGCCGTCGCGCGTCGCGATGTCGGCCAGGAAGCCCAGCAGCGCGGTCCGGGCGTCGAGGTCCTCGACGCGGTCGACCAGTGCGGCCATGCACCGGAACGCCGGTCCGGTGGCCTCCGCGATGGTGTGCTGGTGCAGGAGCATGTCCGACAGCTGTCCCAGGGCCAGGTGGAACGCCTGAGGGTCGCCGACGGCCAGCCCCTTGAGCAGGAACGGAACGTCCTCCGAGTCGCCGAAGAAGGTTTCGAGCTCGTCCCACGGCACCGCCTCGACGCCGTGCAGCCCGCTCGGCGCGGGCGCCGCACGCCAGGCGCGCAGGGTGCGGGCGGCCGTGCCGAGCTCCTCGTCGCGGGCGAGGCCGAGCCCCTCGAAGGTCACGGTTCCCGGTTCCGCGCCGTCGGTGCCGAACACCTGCCAGTCCCCGACCGGACCGCCGCGGATGCCGGGCTCGACGTACCCCTCGGCGATGGGCGTCCCGGCGGCGTCGACGGAGCGCCACCGTTCGACCGCCGCCCCGTCGACCGTGACGTCGGTGGGCGTGACCTCCGCCGTACGGGTGCCGTCGGCGGCGTACCAGTGCTCGGTGACGAGGACGTCGTCCTGCTCGGTGCGCTCGGCGCGGAGGGCGCCGTCGGCGTGGAACCGCCGCTGGACGGTGCTGCCGTCGCTGGGCCACTCGCGTTCCTGCCGGGGCACGCCGTCCTCGTACCTGCGCTCCAGCAGCGGTGCGCCGTCCGGCCGGAACCGCTCCAGCCGGTAGGGGGTGCGGGAGCTCAGGTACGTCCTGCGCTCCACCCGCCGGCCGTCGGTGAAGTCGGCCTCCTCGTACCCGTGGTAGACGCTGTCGGGGTTGTGGTAGCTCGGTCCCTCCGCGGCGGAGGTGCTCTCCCAGGCCTGCTTCCACAGCCGCCACGTCCCGACGGCCGCCCCGGTCGTCGCGTCGACGGAGCCGTCGACGAACGCGAGCAGGCCCGCCACCCAGACCGCGTCGGCGGGTACGCCGGCGGACGGCACCGCGGGCGGGGTCCGCACCTCGGCCAGCGCCCCGGCCGGCGTCCCGGCCTCGGCCGGTTCCGACCGGAGCAGCCGCAGGGCCAGCTCGGGCAGGCCCTCGAAGGCGGCGTGCCGGGCCGCGCCCGGGGAGGCCCCGAGGCCGGCCGCCAGGCACAGCTCGACCGAGGCGGCGTCGCCGTCGCGGGCCGCCTCGATCAGCGGGGAGGCCTTGGCCTCGCCCTGGGGGAAGCTGGCGACCTCCCGGCCGTCGCGGTTGTAGACGAGCCGGTCCGGCGCGCCGTCCCCCGTCCAGTGCCGGGCCACGCCTTCGAGGACGCCGTCCTGCCGCCAGCGGGGGGCCGACCACTCGCCGTCCGGCCAGTAGGTGGCGTGCTCCGGCACGCCGGCCGGACGCTCCGGTGCGGGCGCGCCCTCGGTGGTCACCTCGGTGCCGTCGGCGGCGAAGCAGGCCTGGCGGATCCGGGTGCCCTGCTCGTCGTACTCCATGACCACGGTGCGGAGTACCGGCGGCAGCCCGTCGAACGAGAACGGGTCGCGGCTCGGGTGGTCGCAGCGGTGGCCGGAGACGGTGACCGGCGTGCCGTCGCGGTGCTCGGCGCGGACCGCCAGGGTGCCGTCGTCGTGGTAGCGCAGCAGTGTCCCGTGGCGGGTGCCGTCACGCCAGTCGCTCTCCTCCAGCGGCGTCCCGTCGGGGCGCCACAGCCGCCACCGGCCGGTGGGCGCACCGCCGTTGCGCGCTCCGAGCGCCCAGGCCGGCCAGGTCGGGCCGTCCTCGGAGAGCGCCCACTCCGCGAGGTACTCCGCCTCCGCGGGGACGCCCGAGGGCCGGTCGGTCGGGGCGGCCCCGGTTCCCGGGCCCGGCATCTCCCGGGGGTGGGTCACGGCGTCATCGCCGTGCAGATCGTCAGACATGACCCGTATGCAAGCACCTGCCGCTGACAGGCCTAACCCGGGGTGCCTGTTGGTACTGATGCTCCGTCAAAGTGCCCGTGGCTGCCGCTGTCCGCCCGTGCCCACCGGTATCGGCGCGAGCGCGGTGGGCTTCCGGGGGGCCTAACCCCCGACGAGGAGCAGGGTGAGCGCGAAGAGCACCGCGACCAGCGCCAGCAGCACGGTGACCGCCAGGGGCCCGCAGCCGCCGGGCCGCCGGTCGGCGGGCTGCGGCTGCGCCGGGGACGCGGACCGCTCCTCCGTACCCGCGCCGGCCGCGCGAGCGCCGGCCGATCCGCCGCCGCCCGCGGCGGCGCCGGGCCGTGCGGGCCGTGCGGGGACGTCCACCGCGAACGCCGCGCAGGCCGCGCCCCGGCGGGCCGGCACCGCGGCCACCCGCAGGGCCACCCCGACCCGCGCGTTCGGCGCGCCCTGCACCTGCCCCGCCGCCCCGGCCCCGGGGACGCCGAACCGGGAGGCGATGTCCGGGCCCAGACCGACGAGGTCGAGCGGCACCGTGTACCGCAGCTCGATCCGCCGGGTCGCGCCGGAGGGCAGCGGCGCCTCGACGGCCCGCCGGTCGAAGTCCAGCCGCCCCTGGACGGGTTCGACGGGGTCGATCCGGAATCCGGTCGGGTCCGGCCCGGCGTTGTGCACGAGCAGGTCCAGGAGGACCGTTCCGCCGGCCGTTCCGAACCGGCGCGGCGGCTCGCACCAGGCCCGCACGCCCGCCTCCGGCCCGGTCGGCAGTTCGGCGCCGCAGTACTCGCCCGGACAGTAGCGGCCGAGCCGTTCGGCGCCGTCCGTACGGCTGCCGCACAGTTCGCAGTGGAGCGCCATCCTCGTCCCCTCCGTCCCGGTGGGCCCGCCCCCGGGAGTACCCGGCCGCCCGCCGGAGCAACCGCCGCGGCCGGGACCGGAACCGCTCCGTGACCGGCGCGGCCGCCGCCCGGGACACCGTCAGGGCGCGGCCCCGACCGTGGCGGGCTGTTCGGCGTCCCCGAACCGGGCCAGGGTCAGGGCCCCGAACACCGCCGCCGCGAAGCCCAGGACGGCGAGCGGTTCGAGGTCGTGGCGGGTGTGGTCGCCGAGCAGCAGCACGCCGACGACGGCCGGGCCGAGCGTCTCGCCGAGCACCATGGCCGCCGTCGCCGCCGTGACCGACCCGTTCTGCATCGCCCAGGTCAGCGCGGCGAACCCGCCCAGCCCGGCGAACGCGACGGCGTAGGCGGACGGTTCGGTCAGCAGGTCCGGCAGCCGCGGGTCCGGCAGCACCCGCACGGCGACGCCGACCACACCGAACTGCAGGCCGGCGACCAGCCCCAGCAGCGGCGCCCGCCGGCTCCCGCCGAACCGCACCGCCGCCCAGCCCGCGCCGATCAGCAGCACCGAGCAGATCAGCGTGCCCAGCCGCAGCGCCGGCGTGCCGTGGCCGGGCCCGTCGCGCCCGGCGCTGACCGCGAGCACGCAGAGCCCCGCACACACCGCCGCCACCCCGGCCCACTCGCTGCGCCGCAGCCGCACGTGCAGCACCCGGGCCGCGCCGACGGCCGTCACGGCGAGCGCCGAGGCGAGCACCGCCTCCACCTCGTACAGCGGCAGCCGCTCCAGCGCGAGGAGTTCGGCGCCGAACCCGAGCATGTCCATCCCGACCCCGGCCAGGAACGGCCACTGCCGGAACGCCCCCGCCAACGCGGCCGCCCCGCCGGGCCGCTGCCCGGCGGCGGCGCGACGGGCCCCGACCGCCTGGAGCACGGTGGCGGACCCGGTGAGCAGGGCGGCGGCCAGCGCCGCCGGCAGGCCGAAGGACATGCGCCGACCGTACGGGCCCGGTCCGCTCCCGGTCCGCTCCGGCGCGCCGGGCGGCGCGGGTCGTCGACCGCCGCTCAGGGGCGCCGACGCGGCGCCTCGTCGTCGGGGGAGTCCGGGGCGGCGAAGTGGAAGGGCGCCGAGAGGTGGTCGGCGGGGGCGCGGCCGGCCCGCACGGCGACCACCGCCGCCGGGTGGCACGGGCCCTGGTACTCGTCCGGACCGAGGTGCAGCTTTGCCGTGGACCAGTACACGGTGGCCATCCGCACCTCGCCGACGGGATCGGCGGTGATGGCCAACAGCCGTACGTGCCAGTCGCGGACGGTGTCACCGTCCCAGACCGCCTCGATCGCCACGATGCGGCCGGAGCACCCGGCCGCCCGACAGGCCAGGGACTCCAGGTCGAGCGGGCTCTCCCACCGCGCGGTCCTGGCAGCCTTGTTCATGCCCACCGAACGCCCCGTCCCCTTCGGGGCCCGAACGCCGGATCCCCCTCGGCACTCCAACGCGGTCGCCGGAGGGCGCCCGGCGAGGGCCTTGACCGGGGCGGCTGCTGTCGGTGGCGGCCCCTAGGGTGCGGGGTGACGCACGGCGCGTCCGACCCTCCCCGGTGTCGACAGCAAGAGCGGGAGCACGGTGTGCAGGTGTTCGATCCGACGGACCTTCCGGAGACCGAGGACGCGGCCGCCTGGCTCGCGTACGCGGAGCGGCTGACGGCCGCGGGCGATCCCCGGGGCGAGGCGATCCGGCTGGAGTGCGGAGGCGGCGACCGCGACCGCTCGGCCGAGGCCTACGGGGAGGTGGAGCGGTACCTGGGGCTGGACGCGCTGCGGGCGGACGGCTCGTGGCGGTTCGGCTGGTCGCGCGGCTTCCTCGACGAGGCGACCTTCCGCTTGGCGCCGGGCGGAGCGCCGGGTCGGCGGGAGCTGGTGGAACGGCTGCTGGCGCGGCATCCGGCCGACGTCGACGTGGAGGATCCCGAGCAGTGGGAGGGCGTGTTGATCGCCGCCCTGCTCGCCCACCCCGTGAGCCGCCGGCTGCGGTCGCTCGACCTGCGCCTGACCGACTTCCACCACTCCGCCGAACGGGCCGCGGCCGCGCTCGCCGGCTCGCCGCGGCCCCGGCTGGAGCGGCTGTCGTTCGGCCACGGCTTCGAGTACCTATTCGAGCCCGGTACCGGGTCGGCCGGCAGCCGCATCGACCCGATGGAGCACCACGGCGTGGGGCTGGTGCGCACAGAGATCTGGGAGGCGCTGCCCGCGCTGCGCACCCTGGAGCTGGAGGGCGCGTTCCTGTTCCCCTCCGTGGACCACGCGGGCCTGACCCGGCTGCGGACCCGGGGCGCGGTGGCGGCCGACGGGTCGCTGTTCCTCCCGGGGCGCCTTCCCGCCCTGGCATCCATGGAACTGGAGTTGGAGTGCGACGTGTTCGGGGTCGCGTGCTCGGCGGACCAGCTGGACGATCTGGCGGTCGCGGCGCAGTGGTACCCGGAGCTCAGGAACCTCGACCTCGGGAAGGTGGAGTTCGATGCCGACCCGTCCGAGGTGCTGGCGGCCCTCGCGGACTCCCCGCTCCTGCCGCAGCTCGAAGTCCTGACGCTCCGCGAGCCGGCCGCGGCCGAGGAGGGCGGAGCCGAGCCGCCGGCCGCCCTCGCCCCGCGGTTCGCGCACCTCGCGCTGCGGGTGGCGGGCGCCGAGCGATAGGAGGTCCGCGGCGGGCCCGGCCGGAACCCCTGAGGACGGGCGGCCGGGCCCCGGCCGGCTACGGGAGGACGGGCTTGAACGTCTCCAGCGCGGTGTCGGTGTGCTCCAGGGCGGACGCCAGGAGCTTCCGGCTCTCCAGCAGCATCACGCCCTGGTTGAGGATGGGGATGATGTCGACGGCCGGGTCCGCCTCTTCGAGGGTGCCGGCCACGCCCAGCAGGATGTGCAGCGCCTCGGCGGCGTTCGCGGACGCGTCCACGATGGGCCCGGTGTCCGGGTCCTGGGCGAGGACGAAGAGCGGGATCCCCACCCGCCGGACCTGCCAGCCCAGGAAGGACACCTGTTTGGCCGGATTGTCCCAGGTTCCGGCGCCCTTCAACTGTTCCATCCAGACGCTGAACAACTCCTCGCCGTCCAGCCTGACGTCGTCGTCGAGCTTCGTCTGGGCCTGCACCGTGCCGAGCAGGGTGTTGAGCAGATGCAGCCGGTATATCTCGGGGCTGTCGAACTGCGCGGCCCTTTCGGTGTGCTCGGCCGGCGTGTTGGTTCCTTCGTAGGCGCCCAACGCGCTCAGGGCCGCGCCGATCTGTTCCACCGTCACGGGGGTGTCATCGCTCGTCATACCGGCACGCTACCTGTCCCGGTCCGGGCGTCGGGAGGGCCGGGGCGACGGCCACCGGCAACGGTTCTCGATTCCGTGTCGGATCGTCACACTCGGATGACATTGTGACCGGGGACGTGACACGGGACTTGAGACCCGCAGCGGTGGGCGCGAATTCCGCAAGGTGCCGGGATTTGGGCCTTCCGGGCGCTCTGTCGCGGGTACGGGAGAAGTCCGTCCACGCAGGGCCGGGCCGGACCCGGCCGGAACGCCCACGAACGGCCTCGCGGTCAGTCGTCGAGTGGTGCGGGGCCGGTGGCCGTCGGCCGGTCCCGGCCGCGCTCCCGGGCGGCACGGCAGGGGAGGTGGCGGGTGAGGGCGTCGCTGCAGTTGGCGGCCGCCATCCGTTGCAGCAGGGCGGCCAAGCGGGTGACCAACGGGCGAAGCCGGGACCGCAGGGCGGCGTCGGCGCGGGCGTCGAGGCGCTCGACGGCGGAACAGATGCGGGTGACGAGGAGTGCGGTACCGCGAACGGCGCGGCGGAGGTGGCTCACGCTCGTGCAACCGGTCGGTCACCCGCCCGGTTCCGGCCCACGGCCGGGTGGCCGATGGCAGAGCTCCGGCCGCGCGCCCGGCGCGCCCGGCCCGCGCCCGCGCGGGCCCTCCCGGCGTGCGCAGGTGCCGGGTCGACCCGCCGGGCCCCTGGACGGGCGGGGACATCCCCGGGACGTCCCCGGGGGCGCCACCGGGTCTCACAGGTCGCGGATCTCGCGCCGGGTGAGGGCGTAGCCGAATGCCGCCAGGAGGCAGAGGCCGGTCGTGGCGAACACGGCCCGGCTGCCGAAGGCGTCCACGGCCGCGCCGGCGGCGATCACGGAGAGCGGGAAGACGCCCAGGCCGCAGAAGGTGACGGCGGCCATGACGCGGGCCAGCAGCGCGGGCGGGGTGCTCTTCTGGATGCCGGTGACCACCAGGACATTGGTGACCGTGCTGGCGCTGCCGGCGAGGCAGAGCAGCAGGACGGCGCCGATGATGCCGGTGAACGGGACCAGGCCGATCGCCGCGCCCATCACCAGGCCGGAGAGCATCGCCGTGCGGCCCCGCGAGCGCAGATCGGTGAGGCCGGCGGCGAAGAGCCCGCCGACCAGGGCGCCGCCGGTGAAGGCGGCGAGCAACAGGCCCAGGCCGACGGCGCCGGCCGCGAAGCCGTCGGTGGCCAGGGTCGGCAGGGCGACGCGGGTGGCGCCGCCCACCGTGAGGTTGGCGATCACCGTCACCGTCAGCACCGCGCGCAGCAGCGGGGATTCCCGCAGCAGGCCGCGGAAGTTCCGCGGCACGGAGGCCCGTTCGGAGATCGGCCGGGCCGGTGCGACGGTGCCGCCGCGGCCGATCAGCAGCAGCGTCGCCGCCGACGCGGCGAAGGTCGCCGCATCGACGCCCAGGGCGGCGGCCGGGTCCAGCCAGGCGACCAGCGGGCCCGCCACCGCCGGTCCGACCAGGCCGGCGCCGAAGGTGACGGTGCTGTTCAGCGCGTTGCCCGCGTGCAGGTCCTCGGCGGGCAGCAGGGTCGGGGTGATCGCCCAGGCGGCCGGCAGGAAGACGCCCGCCCCGATGCCGACCAGGAGCGCGAGCGCGCCGATCAGCCAGAAGTGCGCCGCCCCGCCGGCGGCGACCGCGCACAGGCCGGCGGTGGCGAGCAGCCGGCCGAGGTCGGCGGTCAGCATCACCTGCCGGGCGCCGAACCGGTCGGCGAGGATCCCGCCGAGCGGGGTGGCGGCCAGCCGTCCCGCGCCGTAAGCGGCGACCACCAGGCTCAGCTGGCGGGCGCCGCCGCCGAGGGAGTAGACCAGCAGCGGCAGGGCTACCACCTGGAACGCGTTGCCGAACTCCGAGGTGGCCTGCCCGATCACCAGCAGCCGGTAGCCGCGCGAGCGCAGCGGCGCGACGCCGATCCGGGGGCGGAACCGCAGCAGCCCCGTCGCGCCGCCGGTTCCCGTGCTGCTAGCCATCGAGCGAGACCGGCAGGGACTCCAGGCCGCGCAGCATGATGGTGTTGCGCCAGGGCAGGGCCTCCTCCTCGGCGGCCAGCTCGATCCGCTCGAAGCGCTCCAGCAGGCCGGTCAGCGCGACCTCGCTCTCCAGCTTGCCGAGGAAGGAGCCGAGGCAGCGGTGCAGGCCCTGTCCGAAGGCCAGGTGGCCCGGATCGCCCCGGTCCAGGACCAGCCGGTCGGGGTCGGTGAAGCGGGCCGGGTCCCGGTTGGCCGCGCCGAGCGAGAGCAGTACCAGCTCGTCCGCCGGGATCTCGACGTCGTCGACCGCCACGTCGGCGTTGGTGAACCGCAGGGTGGCCATGCTCACCGGGGACTCGTAGCGCAGGAACTCGTCGATCGCGACCGGCATCGCGGCCGGGTTCCGGCGCAGCCAGGCGAGCTGGTCGGGGTGGTGGAGCAGGGCGAGGGTGGCGGTGCCGAGGAGGTTGACGGTGGTCTCGTGGCCGCCGATCAGCAGCAGGAAGACCATCGAGAACACCTCCTGCTCGGTGAGTTCGCCGGCGTCGCTCGCCCGTACCAGGTCGGTGAGGATGTCCTCGCGCGGGGTGCTCCGCCGGGCCTTCATCAACTCCCGGAGGTAGTCGTTCAGTTCGGAGGTGGCCTGCTGGAAGGTCATCTCGCCGCCCTGGGTGAGGATCGCGGTCGACCAGGTGCGGAAGGCCTGCATGTCCTCCGGGGGGAAGCCCAGCAGCTCACAGATGATCATGATCGGCAGCGGGAAGGCGAAGTCCGTGACCAGGTCGGCGGTCTCCCGCCCGCGCAGCCCGTCCAGCAGGCCGCCGGCGATCCGCTCCACCAGGGGGCGCATCATGTCGACCCGGCGGCGGGTGAAGACGCCCTGGATCTGGCGGCGCAGCCGGGTGTGGTCCGGCGGGTCGCTGTTGAGCATGTGGACGACCTCCGAGCCGAGCGTCAGCCCGGAGCCCCGCCCGCTCGCGATGGCCTGGCTGCGGCGGACGTCCTGCCCGAACCGCGGGTCCATCAGCGCGGCCCGGACGTCCTGGTAGCGCGTCACCAGGTAGACCGGCAGGCCCTCGCCGAACTCCACGACCGAGACCGCGCCGGCCTCCCGGATCCGGGCGAGCGTGGGGTAGGGGTCGCGGATGAAGGCGGACATCCGCGAGGCGGCGTCGTCGACCGCGGTGGTCATGGGAGCTCTCCTGGGACTCGGGCTGGGACTGGAACTCGGACTCGGGCTGGGATTCGGTCGTGGGCTCGGCGGCGGCGGAGGCCCGCTACACGGTCAGCGACGGGAAGGGCCAGCGCCGCACCCGCATCGGCAGGAACCAGGCACGGCCGGCCTGTTCGGCGATCAGTCCGGCCTCGGCGAGGTCCCGGTGGACGGCCTCCGGCAGCAGGCTGACCTCGACGCCCTCGGCCAGCGCGTCCAGGTGGGCCAGGTGGCCCGGCTCGTCGATGGTGAACAGCTCCAGCGTCCCGAACCGGCGGTCGCGCACCTCGACGAAGCCGGGGCCGCGCCGGAAGACGCACTTGCTCGGGAAGTACGTGGCGCGCCAGTCGGCGACGACGTCCTCGGGGATCCCGGTCGACTCCTCGGGCGGGAACAGGTGGTGGAAGCGGCGCCGCGCCGCGCAGCCGTCCGTGCAGACCGCCTGCCAGAGGATGGCCAGCCCCTGCCCGGTCGCCTCGCGCAGCAGCATCAGCGCCCGTGCGGAGGCGGCCGGCGCGTCCGCGCAGAGCCGCACCGGCTCGGTCAGCCGCAGGCAGCGGATCCCGGCGCGGTGCAGCCGGGTGACCTCCTCCTGCGCCGGGCCGGAGAGGGGGCGGCGGCCGAGCGCGAAGCCCGGCAGCTCCCGTGCGGCGGGGTCGTAGTCGAGCCAGAGCTCGACCTCCGGGCCGGCCGAGAGCCAGGCACCGGCGCGGGTGTCGGCGGCGGCGTCGGGGTCGGCGTAGCTCCGCTCAGCCGATCGTGACGGCATCGAGCACCTCCTCGGTACGGGGGCGGACGGTGGTCTCCCCGGCCCGGGGCCGGGCGGCGGCGGGGCCGTGCCGGTGCTGCATCCGCATCAGCACCTGGTTGTCGGACTCGACGGCGACCTGGAGGAAGCCGTCCCCGTCGTGGAACAGCAGGCCCAGGGCGGTGAACCGCTCCAGGACCGGTTCGACCGCCGCCGCGCCGCCGGGGACCTTGGCGGCCAGCGAGGCCGCCGAACGGGGCTGGGCCAGCAGCCGGAAGGCCGCGACCTCCACCGGATCGGTCAGCTCGACCACCCGCCAGTCGTACCCGGGCCGGGTGTTGACGAGCACGATCCGCCCGTCCGCGTCCCGGTAGGTGAGGCGGCTGTCGGGGAAGCTCGCCAGCCAGGTGTCCACCGCCGCGCTCAGCCGCTCCGCGAGCTCGCCGCCGATCCCGCGCGGCGGCGCGGTGAACACATAGGCCAGTTCGGCCAGTTCGCTCTCCGGCAGGCGGTAGGTCGCGCGGTACTGGAAGGCCGGCCGGGTGATCGCGAAGCCCAGCTCGGGGCGGTCGAAGTACGGGCTGAACCGCTCGATCGCGATCCGCCCCGCTCCGGTCGGCGGGTCCAGGTGGTGCAGCACGGGCAGCTGGCGGATCACCGACTCGTAGTCCTCGGGCTGCTCGCCCGGGAAGCCGTAGAGGTAGTTCCAGGTCACCGAGACCCCGGCGCTCTGCGCGTCCCGCAGCGCGCGGACGTTCTGGCAGCCGGTGACCCCCTTGTCCATGATCCGCAGGACCCGGGTGCTCAGGCTCTCGATGCCGGGCTGCACCTGGGCCGCGCCCGAGTCGCCGAGCAGCTGGAACTGGTGGCGGCGCAGGTTGGCCTTGATCTCGAAGTGCAGCCGCAGGTCGACCGGGAGCTCGGCCAGCGACTTCAGGACGGTGTCGAAGTAGCCCATGTCCAGGATGTTGTCGACCACGTAGACGTCCAGCAGCTGGTGGCGCTCGGCGAGGGTGAGCACCTCGGCGAGGAAGTCCGCCGGCGGCTTGGAGCGGAACTCCATCGAGGAGCCGTTGAGCCCGCAGAAGGTGCAGTGGTGCTTCTCGCCCCACCAGCAGCCCCGGGAGCCTTCGAGGACCAGCTTGGGGTCGACCCAGCCGGCCGCGACGGAGGTGTCGAGCCGCTCGAAGAAGCCGTCGTAGCGGGGCGGCAGGATCGCGGAGGGCGGCAGCGGGCGGCTGGTCATCGCGTTGGCCGTCGACGTCCCGGAGCCGTCGCGCCAGCAGAGCCCGGGGACGGCGGAGAGGTCGCCGCCGCCCGGAACGCCTTGCGCGAGGCCTTCCGTGAGGCCTTCCGCGAGGCCTTCCAGGAGCGCGGGGAAGGCGGCCTCGCCCTCGCCGCGCACCACGTAGTCCAGGAAGGGGAAGTTGCGGTGCAGCGCGGCGCCCTGCGGGCCGTCGCAGTTCGCGCCGCCGAACACGGTGCGCACCTGCGGGCAGTGCCGCTTGAGCAGCTTGGCGGCGGCCAGGCTCGCCGTGTTCTGCTGGAAGGTGGTGGTGAAACCGACCAGGTCCGGCGGGTCGGCGGCGAGCTCCTCGACCAGGCGGGTGAGGAAGGCGGGGGCGAGCGCGCGGGTGGCCCGGGTCAGGGCGATCTCCTGCTCGCTCGCGCCGTTGGCGGCCAGGTACGCGAAGTAGTCCGCGAAGTCGGCGTCGATGTCACCGCCGTCACCGCCGTCACCGCCGTCACCGCCGTCGCCGCCGTCGCCGTCGTCGCCGTACAGCGCGCCGGCGAAGGCCCAGTCGCCCGCGCCCTGGAAGTAGGACTTCTCGGAGAAGTACTGGTAGTCGTCCACGCCGAAGCCCGCGGTCCGGGCCGCCCAGTCCACGAAGTCCAGGTTGGCGTACCGCACGTCGACCTGGTGGCCGGCGCGCGCGGCGGCGGTGTGCAGGATCCCGAGCGCCAGCGACGGCACGTCGATCGCGCCCCAGGGCATGTGCAGCAGGACGATACGCATGGTGGCCACTTCTGTCGGTCGCAGGCGGTCGGGGGTGTCGCTCCGGGGCACACCGCAAGTACCCCGGAGCGACGGGGCATCACTTGCCCTTGGGCTCCGGCTTCGGCTTGCGCTGCCCCTTGAGGGCGGGCGCGACCGGCGCGGCCTTGGTGATGTCGAGCGCGAAGTTCTGGACCACGACGGCGCCCCGGTCACGCTCCGGGGTGCTGATCGGGTCGTTCTGAATGCTGCGACGCTTCATGGCTGTTCACCTCCTTCACCTGGTTCGACGGGTCCCTCGGGGCGGTCGCCCCGAGGCGCTCGGGGGAGCGGTGCCGACCAGGCGTGCCCGGCGAACCGGACCATCGCGGCCAGCACCGATCGGTGGTCGGCGGTCCGGCGGCTGTAGTGGCCGCCGTCCACCCAGAGCAGCTCGTGGGGCACCGCCAGCCGGCGCAGGTCCGCGGCGTACCGGGCCACCTGCCCGGGCGGGCACCGCTCGTCGGTCCGCGAGGCGACCAGCAGCACGGGCGAGCGGACCAGGTGCACGTACGCGCGCGGGTCGGCCGCGCGGTAGCGCTCGGGGACCTCGTCCGGGGTCCCGCCGAACAGCTGCCGGTCGAGCTCGCGCAGAGCGGGCGTGGTGGTGCGGTAGGCGGCGGGGTAGTCCGCGATCGGCTGGGCGGCCATGCCGAGCGACCACAGCTCCGGCTGCGCGCCCATCGCCAGCAGGGCGAGGTAGCCGCCCCACGAGAATCCGCACAGGCCGGTGCGGTCCGCGAGCGCCGTGCCGTCGGCGACCAGCTCGGCGCGGACGGCGGCGAGGTCCTCGATCTGCGCCAGCCCGACCCGGTGGCCGTACTCGTGCTGCCAGCGGGCGCCGTAGCCGGTGGAGCCGCGGTAGTTGGTGCGGACCACCGCGTAGCCCTGCTCCACCAGGACGTTGACGCGCGGGTCGTAGGAGTCCCGGTCGTGGGTGGCCGGGCCGCCGTGCACCAGGAACAGGGTCGGCCACGGACCGGCGCCGGCCGGGGTGGTGACGAAGCTGTGGATGGGCCCGTACGGCCGGGGCGTCCAGCGCCGGGTGCGGGAGGTCCCGTCGCCGGGGTCGGGGTGGTCCGCAGCGTCCGGCGCGCCGGGCCGCAGGACGAGGGGGCGGGGCGGCGTCGACTCGCGGCTCCAGACGCAGTGCAGGGTGCCGTCGGGGGCGCAGGACAGGTCGTGGATCGTGCCGCCGGGGGTGCCGATCTCCCGGGCGGGCGGGGCCTGTTCGGCCTGGCCCGGTGCGGTGGCCGGCGGGTCGAGGTCGGCGAGGAGGAGCCGGCTCCGTCCGGCTCGCTCGTGCTGGATCAGCACGCCGCGCGGCCCCTGGTACCAGCCGGCCGTGATCTGCGAGTCGAACGACAGCCGCGGATGGCGGCGCAGCCCCGTGCTCGCCCGCCAGGTCGCGACGGCGTAGCGGTCGTCCTCCTCGACCACCAGCAGCAGTTCCGGTTCGAGCGGCGCGAGCGGGTTGAACTCGATCGGCCAGAGCCGGACCCGGTCGTTCCCGGGGAGCCGCAGCGGGTCGGCCTCATGGCCGTCCGTCCGGGCGCCGGTCGGCAGGAGGACCACGGCGTCGTCCCCGTCGGGCTGCCCGGCGAGGGCGATCAGTCCGCCGTCCGGCGACAGGTCGGCCAGGCTCAGGTACCCCGGCGCCGATCCGATCAGCCGGGCCTCGCCCGCGGGCGGTCCGACGTAGCAGTGCGAGGCGTCGTCGGTGCCGACGGCCACCGCCGCGAGCGCGCCCGTCCGGTCGAAGGCGACCCCGTACGCCCGCCCGGCCGGCACGCCGTGCAGCGCCTCGCCGCCGGTCCCGCCGGCGAACGGCTCGCGTCGCCACCGGCCCTCCCCGGTGCTGTCGGCGTCGAACCACCAGATGGCGCCGCCGTCCGGCTCGATCTCGCTCAGATGGACGCCGCCCGGGCGGTCGGTGACGACCCGGCGCCGCCCCGTCCCGAGGTCCCAGGCCACCGCCTGCCAGCGTTCCTCGACGAGCCGGGTCTCGACGGCCCGGTCGGCCGCGAGCGCGGCGAAGCCGGGGGACTGGAACGCCTGCGTCACGGACCCGGCCCTTCCGGCTCGATGGTGGGAACAGGCTGCGCTGAACGTCCGTTGAGCGAGTGAACCGGCGTGAAGGAACTGCCACTTGTGGAGGGGCGCGGTCCACTCTAGGGGGGTGCCGTGGCCGCGTACAGACATCTCGCACGGATGGCCGAAAGGTGGCCGAAGTGAATGCGGGTCGGCAGGAATGCGTCCGTGTCGAGAACGCGGGGCGGGGGAAGGCCCGGCGGTGTCCCGCCGGGCCCGGCCCCCGTGTGCGGCGCGCCGTCAGCGGCAGAGGGCCGTGTCGATCGCGTCGGTCATGCGCCGGGCGGTGGGCGCGTCGGGGATGGCGGTGACGGCGATGTTCACGGCCCGGCCGTCCTCCGTGACGCCGCCCCGGGTCCGGTAGCTCGCGGCGGTGCCGCCGTGGCCCCAGACGAGGCCGCCGCAGGGCAGCGGCCTGCTCTGGATCCCCAGGCCGTAGCGGATGCCGGGGCCCAGGAGCTCGGCCGCGACGGTGGTGCGCATCTCGGCGAGCTGGGCGGCGGGCAGCAGGCGGCCCGTCAGCAGCGCGCCGTAGAAGGAGTTGAGGTCGGTGTTGGTGGACACCACCGCCCCCGCGGCCCAGGCCATCGAGGAGTCCATCGCGGTGTAGTCGACCAGCGGCGCGTCCGGGGCGGTGCGCAGGTAGCCGTGCGGGTGGGGCTCGTGGATCGTCATGTCCCCGGTGACGGGGAAGTAGGTGTGGCGCAGGCCGATCCGGTCGATGACGCGCCTGGTGACCTCCTCCCCGAAGGGGCGGCCGGTGACCTTCTGGATCAGCAGTCCGGCCACCAGGTAGTTGGTGTTGCTGTACATCCAGCCGGTCCCGGCGGGGAACAGCGCCTTCTGGGCCAGCGCGCCGTCGAGGAGTTCGCGCGGTTCGAAGTAGCGGTACTGGACGGCGGTGAAGTCGGCCAGCGCGGGGGCGTCCATGTAGTCGGGCAGGCCGCTGGTGTGCTGGAGCAGCTGGCGGACCGTGATCTGCCGGCCGTCGAAGCCGTCGCCGCGCAGGAGGCCGGGCAGGTAGGTGTCGACGGCCGTGTCGAGGCCGACCCTGCCCTCGGCGACCAGTTGCAGGACGACGACGGCCGTGAAGGCCTTGGTGTTGCTGCCGGCCCGGACCTGCCCGTCGACCGGGACCCGGGCCCCGGTGGCCAGGTCGCCGACACCGGCGGTGTAGGTGCGGCTGCGGCTGTCGCGGCCCTTGACGGTGGCGAGGGCGGCGGGCAGCCCGTCCTCCTTCACCAGCGCGTCGAGGTGCTGCTGCACGGCGTCCGGCCGCGGTGCGGCGGAGGCCGTGGACGGGGCCGGGACGAGGGCGGTCAGGGCGAGCCCGGCGGTGGCCGTGGCCGTCAGGGCGTACCGCGCGAGGCGGATGCGGTGCGCCCGGCGCTGCGGGGCGGGTTCGTTCATCGGGACTCCACTGCGGGAAACGAGGTGCGAGGTGCGAGGCGGTGCGGCCGGGTGGCCGGTGCGGGGGGTCAGCGGCAGAGCGCCTCGTCCACCGCCCGCTCCACGTGCTTCGCGGTGTCACCGTCCGGGATCGTCGTCACGGCGACGTTCACGGCGCGGCCGTCCTCGGTGATGCCGCCTGCGGTGTCGTAGCCCGGGATCGTCCCGCCGTGGCCCCAGGCGACGCCGCCGCAGGAGAGCGGGCGGCTCACCAGGCCGAGCCCGTAGCGGACCCCGGGGCCGACGGCCTCGGCGGGGACGGTGGTGCGCATCTGGGCGAGCTGGGCCGCGGGCAGTAGGCGGCCGCCGAGCAGCGCGCCGTAGAACCTGGTGACGTCCGTGTTGGTCGAGACGACCGCGCCGGCCGCCCAGCCCCAGGACGGGTCCAGCTCCGTGTAGTCGCGCAGCGACCCGTCCGCGGCGCGCTGGTAGCCCTTGGGGTGGGCCTCGTGGATCGTCATGTCCCCGGGGACGGGGAAGTAGGTGTGGCGCAGGCCGATCCGGTCGATGACGCGCTTGGTGATCTCCTCGCCGAGCGGGCGTCCGGTGACCTTCTGGATGATCAGGCCCGCCAGCAGGTAGCCGGTGTTGTTGTACTCCCACTGGGTGCCGGGCGCGAACTGGGCCTTCTGGGCCAGTGCGGCGTCGAGGAGTTCGCGCGGCTCGTGGTACCGCTTGGGGTCGTTGAGCACGCCCTCCTTGTCCACGTACTCGGGCAGGCCGCTGGTGTGCTGGAGCAGCTGGCGGACCGTGATGTTCCGGCCGTCGATGCCCTCGCCGCGCACCAGACCGGGCAGGTAGGCGTCCACGCTCGTGTCCAGGCCGACCTTGCCCTCGGCGACCAGCTGCAGGACCACGACGGCGGTGAACACCTTGGTGTTGCTGCCGATCCGCACCTGTCCGTCCACCGGCACCCTGGCCTTGGTGGCCGCGTCGCCGACGCCGGCGGTGTAGGTGCGGGTGCGGCCGTCGCGGCCCTTGACGGTGGCGAGGGCGGCGGGCACGCCGTCCTCCTTCACCAGTGCGTCGAGGCGCTGCTGCACGGCGTCCGGCCGCGGTGCGGCGGAGGCCGGGGTCGGTGCCAGGACGCCGGCCGCCACCGCGGCGGCCACCGCGGTCACGGCCGCGGCCACGCCGCGCCGGCCGCCGCGGAGGCGGTTCGGAAGGTGGTGCTGCGGTGCGTGCTCGTTCACGGTCACGGGAAATCCCCTCTGGTCAGGGCGCCGGAGCTGTTCTCGGCGTACTTCAAGAGGACCATCCGACGGACCGTCGATCCGTCCGCACCGGGAACGAGACCGCACCCGGGAACGTGCTCCGGGTCGGGGCCGGGCACGGGACCGTACTCCCGGCGTCGGGCCGGTCACCTGGGCCCGTGGGTGATGCTCGGCAAGACCTTCAAGGGGCTGATCGACCGGACGCTCGGCCGGCGGACCGCCGAGTCGCCCGTCCGGGAGACCGGGCGGGACGCCCGGACGGTGCTCGTCCGGCCGGAAGTGGTCGTCGTGGTCGCCTTCGATGGCCTCCAGGGCAGCCCCCGCTGCCCCGCCGGACCGGCCCTGTGGTTCGCCCGGGTGGTGCGCTGCCGGCCGGAGAGGAACGCCGCCGAGGCCGAAGCGGTGACCTCCGTAGGGGAGTTGACCAGCTCGGGAGGCTTGTGAGGCCGTCCGCGCGGCCGGGTCCACCGATCTGTCCGGCGAAGCGCCGCGCATTGAAACACATTGCGCCGCCACGGGCTTTCACACACAGGAGCAGAATCGGCCATTCTCGATCCGGCCACCGTACCTCCCCGTGAACGGATCAGTGACGGCTAGGTTGACCGTGACAACGAGAGGCGGCCGCCGGGCAGCCGGCGTCGCCCTGGCGAAAGGTGCCCGACATGCAGGTGAGCGTCGACCGGGACCGTTGCTGCAGCTCCGGCATGTGCGTGACGAACGCCCCCTCGGTCTTCGACCAGGACGACCGGGACAGCCTCGTGAGGCTCCGTCAGACCGTCCTGCTGCCCGAGCAGTTCGACGACGCCAGACTCGCAGCCGAGCTCTGCCCGGGCCGGGCGATCACCGTCACCGGGGACGAGCCCGCGCGGACCGGGGCCTGACGGACCCCGCCGCCGGCCCCGCAGGCCGCCGGGACCCTACCCGGGCCCCGAACCCCACGAGAACACCCGCGACGTGAGGAAACCCCTGCCTTGACCACCGCACCCACCACCCCCGTCCTCCCGCTGCTGCCGGCCCGGCACTCCGGCAGCTGTCCGTTCGGCCCGCCGCCCGCGTACTCCGAGGCCGCCGCCACCGGGCCGGTGACCAGGGCCGAGCTGCCCGACGGCGACCTCTGCTGGCTGGTCACCGGTTTCGCCGAGGTCCGCACCGTGCTGTCCGACCGCCGGTTCAGTGCCGACATACGCCACCCGTCCTTCCCGCTGCTGATCGCCGGTGCTCGCGAGCTGATCACCGACAATCCGGACTTCCTGCGGCTCGACGACCCCGAGCACGCCCGCCAGCGCCGCATGCTCACCGGGGAGTTCCTGGTCAAGCGGGTGGAGGCGCTGCGCCCGGAGATCCAGCGGATCGTGGACGAGGCACTCGACCGGATGACCGCGGGCCGGACCGCGGCCGACCTGGTCACCGACTTCGCGCTGCCGGTGCCCTCGCTGGTGATCTGTCTGCTGCTCGGCGTGCCGTACGAGGACCACGACCGCTTCCAGAACCTGAGCCGCACGATGCTCAACCAGGAGAGCACCGTGGAGCAGCTCCGGGAGGCCCAGGAGGAGGTCCGGGACTACCTGGCCGACCTGACGGCCCGCAAGCGCGCACAGCCGGAGGACGACCTCCTCAGCCGACTCGCGGCGCGGGACGACCTGACCCCGGACGACGTGGCCGGCACGGCCGTGCTGCTGCTGATCGCCGGGCACGAGACGACCGCGAACATGATCGCGCTGTCGACCGCGCTGCTGCTGGAGCACCCCGAGCAGATCCCCGGCCTGGCCGACCCGGCCACCCTGCCGGGCGCGGTGGAGGAGCTGTTGCGGCTGCTGACCATCGTGCACACCGGCCTGCCCCGGGTGGCGCTGGAGGACGTGGAACTGGGCGGCGTCACCGTCCGGGCCGGGGAGGGCGTGATGGCGATGCTCTCCACCGCCAACCGGGACGAGGCGGTGTTCGGCGGCGCCGGCCATCGGGCGACGGACGAGCTGGACCTGGACCGGGACGCCCGGCGGCACCTGGCGTTCGGCTTCGGCGTGCACCAGTGCCTGGGCCAGCCGCTGGCCCGCGCCGAACTCCAGATCGCCCTGGAGACGCTGTTCCGCCGGCTGCCGGGGCTGAGGCTGACCGGTGAGCGCGAGTTCCGCACCGAGTCGTTCATCTACGGGATGCGGTCACTGCCCGTGACCTGGTGAGCGGGGCCCAGGGGAGAACCCGGTCGCAAGCCGGTACGACAAGCGCGGATACGGCACGGGCCGTTGCCGTAGGCCGCGCTGTCGGGCTTCTCCCGCGGACAGGGGCGGACAGGGCCTGCCGGGCCCTGTCCGCGGGACACGGATCTTCTCCCGTACCGGCTCGAACTGCGTGCGGTCCGCCCGCTGCCCCGGCGTGACGACCGGGGACGGCGGGCGGCACCGGCCGCCCGCGCTCAGGCGGACCTAGGCTCGTTCGGTGCGCAACCGGTGACGGGTGCGCACCAGGATCCGCCCGAGCATGTTCCTGCCGTTCCCGGTCCTGCCGCGGCCCCAGTAGTGGTCGGTGGTGGTGTCCTCGACGATCTCCTCGTCACCGGTGGACAGCAGGACGTCGCGGATGTCGGCGTGCGCGCGGAACTTGGCCGCCACCGCGCGGCGCATCACGTCGTCCTTGACCCGCTCCCAGTCCCTCCGCAGCGGCCTCGCAGGGTCACGGCCCAGCTCCGCCGCCCGCAGCGGCGTGCCCGCCCGCCGGACGAGTTCCGCGTGGCGGGTGCCCCTGAACTTCTGCGCCTGGAAGTAGTGCTCCGAGGTCGGCCACCAGACCCCGTCGAGGTCGAAGCCGTGATCGGAGAAGTTCGAGAAGCATCCGTAGGGGACTTCATCGGCGCCGTAGAAGTGGATCGTCATGGGAACCTCGCGGGAGTGGCGGAAGCCGCACCGTGCCAGGCGCACTCCGGACCCCGCAACCGGATATCTCCGCCGGGCCGGACCGCCGGTGCGGCGGTGCGGGCCGTTGGCACGTTGTCGACGCGTTGTTGACGGGCCGCTCCCAGGCTGGGGGGACAGCACACCCCGCAGCGAAAGGAAGGGACTCCCATGCGCATGCGTGGTCTCCTCGCAGTAGTCGTGGCCTCGGTGGCGGCCCTCGGCCTGGCCGCACCGGCCTCGTCCGCCGCACCGGCCAAGGACGCCGAGCCGATCGAGAAGGTCAGCGGCAGGACCCACGTCCTGATCAACCCGGCGGACGCCGGCCGCACCAACTGGAACCCCGAGAAGCAGAGCACCCTCGACGGCGAGCCGCTGACGATCCCCACGACCGTACCGACCGTCGCCCCGAAGGCCGGTGCGGAGGCCGCCGCCGGTCCGACGGCCGCCGCCAGCGTCTGGGGCACCACGGGCCGGCTGCGCACCGGGGGCGGCGTCTGCACCGCCAACGTCGTCTCCAGCGCCAACCGCGATGTCATCGCCACCGCCCGGCACTGCGTGGAGGGCGGGCACGACTTCGAGTTCGCCCCCAACTACGACGCGGGGAACGCCCCCTACGGCTGGTGGACCTGGCGGTCGGCCGGCTGGGTCGACGCTCCCGCTCCGCAGGGCGACATCGCGTTCATCGTGCTGAACACCCAGAACGGCCGACACATCGCCGATGTCGTCGGGGCCACCGGGATCGGCTTCAACCAGCCCGTCAACAACTACGCGCACATCATCGGCATCCCCGGGAGGAAGGACGCCAAGGACGAGCACATGCTTTGGTGCGGCGGGCAGCCGGTGGCCGGCCCCGAGCAGCCGTCCACCGCGCTGATCGACAACTGCATCGGGCTCGACGGAGGTTCCAGCGGCGGACCGTTCTTCGTGAACTACAACCAGAACGACGGCTCGGCCGTGCAGACCGGCGACTTCGTCACGGGCTACAGCTGGCAGGGCAAGTGGTGGGCGGTGAGCGCCTACTACCGTGACGACGCCTACAACGTCTTCAACGGGGCGCAGCACGCCTGAGCGCGCGCACGGCACCGAGCCCCCGCCGGCCTCCGGCGGGGGCTCTCCCGTGGCCCCGGGGACGCGGATCCGCCGTGCGGATGCGAGGGTGGGCCCCGTGAACGAGACGATCATGGCAGCCGCCCGCGAACGGGCCGCCGGACACCGGCGACGCTTCGACCTCCGCTTCGAGGCCTACTTCGCCGCCCTGCCGGACCGCCTGGACACACCGCCGCTCAGCCGCTTCACCCCGCGCTGCCTGGAACTGCTGCGGGACCTCTCGCTGCGCGGCGGCAAGCGGCTGCGGGTCGCCCTGCTGTACGAGGCCGCCCGCCTGGTGACCACCGACCCGGTACCCGGCCTGGCGGAGGCCGCGCTGAGCATCGAACTGCTCCAGACGCACGGGCTCGTCCACGACGACCTCATCGACGACGCGCCGGTGCGCCGCGGCGGCCCCTCCACCTACTACGCCTACCGTCGCGAGTTCCCGGAGGCGGACCGCACCGCCCTCGGCCTGGCCGTCCTGGCGGGGGACCTCGCCGCCTTCCTCTCGATGCGGGTCCTGCTGGACGCGGACGTCCCGGCCGAGCTGCGCCAGACGATGCTGGAGGTGCAGCTGAACGCCGGGGCCGAGACGGTCGCCGGTCAGATCGTCGACCTCGAACGGGACTTCGTGGCACTCCCGGACGAGGAGTTCCTGCACACCGTCTGCGAGTACAAGTCCACCCGGTACTCCGTGCTCGCCCCGCTGCGGCTGGGGCTGCTGGCGGCCGGCGAGGACCTGGCCCGGCACGACGCACGGCTGCGCCGGTACGCGACCGTGGTCGGCATCGGCGGCCAGCTGCGCGACGACTACCTGGACCTGTTCGGGGAGGAGGACGCCACCGGCAAGTCCACCGGCGCCGACCTCCGGGCGGGCCGCCGCAGCTACGCGCTGAGCGCGCTGCTGGCGAGCGCGGACGAGGCGGGGCGGGCGGTGGTGGAGTCCGCACTCGGCGATCCGCACGGCACCGCCGACACGGTCGACCGCGTCCGCGAGCTGGCCCGGCAGCTGGGAGTGGACGCGAAGCTCCGCGCCGACATGCGCCGCTGCGCCGACGCGGCCCGCGCCGAGGCGTCGGCCTGGCGCCCGCACTGGCGGGAGGAGGCGGTGGCCTTCTTCGAGGGCCTGCCGCTGCTGAACGTGGTCCCGGGCGACTGAGCGACCGGCCGGGGCCGAGCGCCTTCCGGCGGGCTCCGGCCTCGGGACCACCGCGGCGACGGCGTCACCGTCCCCCTGCTCCGCGCGGCCGGCGCGGCCCTCGGTGTCGCCGAGGTCGGGGCGCTCACCGTCGGCCGGGCCAACCGGCTCCTCGGGTGGCGCCGGGTGATGTTCGCCGATCTGCTCGGGACCCTCGCCATGATGGCGGTGCCCGCGCTGACCGCCGATCTCCGGGCGGTCGCCGCCGCGGCCTTCGCGGGCGGCAGGGGCGGGGCGCTGTGGACGGTCACTGCGCGCACCGTCGGGCAGCGCCTCGTCCCCGACGCCGTGCTCGGCCCATGGGCCTGCCACGTGACCGGCGCGGACACGTGGCAGGCCGGGCCGCTGCGCGGTACGCCCTCATCCGCGTGCCGGGGTCAGGACCCGCTGTGCGACCTCGCCCGGTAGGTGCGTTTCTTGGCGAGGGCGCCGCAGGTCTTCATCGAGCACCAGCGGCGGGCGCCCGCGCGGGAGGTGTCGACGAAGGGTGTGCCGCACGCGGGGTTCCCGCAGATGCGGACGCGGTCGCGGTGGTCCGAGCGGCAGAGCTCGATCAGGTCCCGCGCGACCAGGGAGAGCGCCGCCGCGACCTTGTCCCCGTGCCGGCGCACCGAGGCCGCGTCGGCCGAGAGCTCGGGCACGGACGGGGGCTCGGCTGCCGCGCCGTTGATCAGCGCGATGTCCTCGCGGGCGGGCGCGGCTTCGTCCGCCAGGGCCTGGCCGGTCCGCTGGATCGCCTCGCGCAGTCGTCTGGCCCCGTCCAGGTCGGCTTCGGTGCAGGCCGGCGCCACGGTGGTGCAGCCGCTCTCCACGCTCCACCGGCCCAGATCCTCCGGTCGGGCCAGCCGTTCGAAGGGCGTGTCCGTGCCGCGATCGGCCAGGGTGCCAGCGAAGGCGAAGCAGAGCCGCGCGTCGTCGAAGCGGAAGTCGGCCTTGGCGCGCTGGCGTCCTTCGCGTCGACCGTCCTTGTCATCCATGTCCACCACTTTATGCGGTTGACATCGCGACGGGCAAGCGCCTAGCTTTCAGGTCCACCGCTTCAACAGGTGGACTTCGAAAACCTTTCGCCGCATCACGAGCCACGAGGAGGCCGCGTCCATGCGCGCCGCAGTCATCGAGGAACTCAACAAGCCGCTCGTCGTCCGCGACGTGCCCGACCCCGTCTGCCCGCCGGACGGCGCGATCCTGCGCGTCGGCGCCAACGGGATCTGCCGCACCGACTGGGCCCTGTGGGCCGGGAACTTCTGGACCGGCGGGCCGAGCGTCAAGCCCCCGTTCGTCCTCGGCCACGAGTTCGCCGGCACCGTCGTGGAGGTCGGCCGCGAGGTCCGGGACTGGCGGGAGGGCGACCGGGTCATCTTCCCGATGAACCCCGGCGAGGGCTCCTGCGAGATGTGCCGCAGCGGAAACCAGCAGGTGTGCGAGCACGTGGACTCGCTCGTGCCCGGGGTGTCCTACTGGGGCGCGTTCGCCGAGTACGTCATGGTCCGCTTCGCCGACGTCAACCTGGTCCGGATGCCGGAGTCCGTCGGCTTCACGGACGTCGCCGCGCTCGCCTGCCGCTACATGACCGCCTTCCACGGCGTCGTCGACCAGGCGAAGGTCCGCGGCGGCGAGTGGGTCGCGGTGTACGGGGCCGGCGGCGGCATGGGCCTGTCGACGGTGGAGATCGCCGCGGCGACGGGCGCCAACGTCATCGCGATCGACATCACGGACGAGAAGCTGGAGGCCGCGCGGGCCCTGGGCGCGGTCCACACCGTCAACGCCGCCACGGACGACCCGGCGGAGGCGGTCAAGACCCTCACCGGCGGGGGCGCGCACGTGTCGGTCGACTCCGTGGGCATCGCCGAGGCCTGCCGAAACTCCGTGCTGTCCCTGCGCACCCGCGGCCGGCACCTCCAACTCGGGCACACCACCGCCGCGGAGAAGGGGGATGTCGCGCTGCCGATCGACGTCATGATGGTCAAGGAGCTGGAGTTGCTGAGCGCCTTCGGCATGCAGGGCCAGCGGTTCGGCACCATGCTGAACATGATCGCCGCCGGCCGCCTCGACCCCGGCCGCATCGTGACCCGCACCGTCGGCCTCCACGAGGCGAGCGGGGTGCTGGAGTCCCTGGAGGCGTACGGACCCACCGGCGTCGTCGTCATCGACGAGTTCCGGGCCTGAGCCGTCCCACCCGGTGCCGCCCCGAGCGGCACCGCCATGGAAAGAAAGTAGGCACGATCATGCCCGCTTCCCGTCTGCTGATGGACCGGGAACTGAGCCAGGCACTCGACGGCGTCCCCATGACGCCCAACGGCGCGTTCGACCTGACGAACCTCGCAGCGACCCGCGCGGCGTTCCGCGCCCAGGCCGAGGCGGCCGCCGAACACGAGCCCGACGACCCGTCGGTCACCGTGGAGGAGCACCGCATCGGACGGGAGGACGGCCCCGACGTGCCGGTCCGCCTGCTGCGGCCCGCGACCGCCCGGGGACCGCTGCCGGTGATGCTCTGGTTCCACGGCGGTGGCCAGGTGCTCGGTTTCGCCGCCCAGGACGATCCCTGGCTCAAGCGGTTGTCCTCGCGACTCGGCTGCGCCGTCGCCGTGGTCGACTACCGGCTCGCCCCGGAAACACCCGCCCCCGGTGCCGCCGAGGACGGCTTCACCGCCTACCGGTGGCTCGTCCGCGAAGCGGAGGCCCTGGGCCTGGACGGCGCCCGGATCGGCATCGCGGGGCAGAGCGGGGGCGGGGGCATCGCGGCGGCCACCGTCCTGCTGGTCCGGGACCGCGGCGGCGCGGCGCCGCTGTTCCAGTCGCTGACGTACCCCATGCTGGACGACCGCAATCGGACCGCGTCGAGCCACGAGATCACCGACATCGGCATCTGGGACCGCTCGACCAACCTCCTGGCCTGGCAGGCGATCCTGGGGGACCGCACCGGAACCGACGACGTCTCCCCGTACGCGGCCCCCTCCCGCGCGGAGGACCTCAGCGCCCTGCCGCCGACCTTCATCGCGGTCGGCGACCTCGACTGCTTCCGCGACGAGGACCTCGACTACGCCACCCGCCTGCGCGCCCACGGGGTCCCGGTCGAACTGCACCTCTACCCGGGCGCCTACCACGCCTTCGACCTGTTCGCTCCGGAGTCGCGGCTCGCGACCACCTTCCAGCAGACCTGGCTCAACTACCTCGCCCGCCGGTTCCAGGACACGTCCGCCCCGTGACGTGCGCCGACCGGCCGCTGTGCCGGCGGCACGGCCATCGGCGAGTGGCTGTGAACCAGAACCGGGGATGCCGCCGCGCGTCCGGCGCTGCGGCATCCCCCTGATCAAGAACCTCAGGAGAGAAGCACGATGCCCATCATCACCATCGACGCCTGGGAGGGCGCCGGCGACGAGCAGACGCAGGAACTGTTGACCGAGGTGACCGAGACCGTGCACCGCGTCACGGGCGTCCCGCGCGACAAGATCCTCGCCCTGTTCCGCGCCAACCCGGTCCAGCACTGGGCGCAGGGCGGCGTCCTCGCCTCCGACCCCGACTTCCTCGAAAAGTCGCGACAGTACTGACGTCCATGACGCGTGCGAGGCGGCGCGCGGCGATCCCGATCGCCGTGGACCGCTGATCGTGGCCCTCTCCCGGCGCCGGGAGAAGGCCACGTCGCTCGTGGGAGGCCACTGCGCAGAACTGTCACCCGCTCACTGATCGCCCACGACCACCGGGCGGCACGGGAGCAACCCGGCTACCCGCTGCGATGGCGGAGCAGGGCCGTGGCGATGGCGGCCTGGGTGGGTTCCAGGGACGTGCGGCCGTCCTCGATGTCCCAGAGGGCGTTCTGGAGGACGCGGGCGAGGGTCCAGGTGGTGGCGCGGGGGCGGTCCAGGGCGAGGGCGGCGGTGAGGAGGTCGAAGCGGCGGAGGACGGTGCGGTCGGGGGCGGCGCCGGCGGGGACCGCGGTCCAGCGTTGGTCGAGGGCGGGGAGGAGGTCGAAGCCCGGGTCGCCGGCGAGGGGTTCGGGGTCGATGGCGAGCCAGGGCTCGCGGGTGGCGGCGAGGACGTTGCCGTCGTGGAGGTCCCAGTGCAGCAGGCGGTCGCCGGGGTCGTCGAGGAGTTCGGCGACCGCCGCCGCGCAGGTCCGCAGCAGTCGTTGTTCGTCCGGGTCGCGCAGGGCGGGGGCGGCGCGGGGTGTCTCCTCCAGCATCGCCGCCGCGACATCGGCGAGGTGACGCAGGCCGGGTGGGGCGGGGACGGCGGTGAGGCGGGCCATCAGGTCGGCGAGGATCAGCAGCGCGGCGTCGTCGTCGGTGACGGCGGCCAACGAGTGGGCCGCGTCCAGCCGTTCGAGGAGGTGCGCGCCGGCCTCCTCGTCGTGGTCGAGGAGCAGGACGGCGCCGTCGCCGCCCCAGGCCTGCAGGCCCGCCGCCGCGCCCGCCGTGTCCGGGCGGGCGTGGTGCAGGCGCAGCACGGCCGGTGAGCCGTCCGCGCGTCGGACCGGCAGGGCGAGGGCGGCCATGCCGTGGGCGGGCGGACCGTCCGGCAGCAGTCTCCAGCGGGCGATGAACTCTGCTACGAGCGAAGGAAGTTCGACGATCCATCGGTGCTCGGCGGGTTTGTTCGTGCCGTACGAGGCGGCGAAGGCGCCGGGGATGTCGACCGGGCCGGTCATGCTCATGGGCACCTCCTTCGGCGGGGGCCGCGGCACGCCCCCGGGTTGTCCGGTTCCGACTCTTGCACGGACCGCCCGGCAGGGCGAACGGATGGGAATGCGCGCGAATTCGGTCACCTGACGGTGTCTCGTTCGAACGCCGCGCCGAGACTGGTCGCGGCACCCCGGTCCGGGGGGAGCGGGGTGCCACCCGGGACGGTCCCCGGACCGGGGTCCGTCCGGCAATGGCCATGCCATTGTTACAAGATGTGCCGAGTTTCTCCACAGTTGCCCCTGGGGCCCTACCATCCTGCGCGGGGGCGCCGGAGAACCCTCCTCCGGCCCGCCCGTGCGCCCTGCGCCACCGCAAATCACCTGTGAGGACACGTGTCTGACTGGTCGTTGGCGATCGACTTCGGGACCTGCTTCACCACCGCGGCCGTACGCGCCGAACCGGCCGGAGCGGTGGCGGCGGTCGAGATCGAGAACAGCCGGTACCTGCCGTCCCTGGTCTGCCTGGACGACGGCGACCGGCTGCTCACCGGCCGGGCCGCCGTCCAGCTCGCCGCCCAGCGGCCGGAGCGTGCCGAGCAGCACCCCAAGCGGGCGCTGCTCCGGCAGGCGGCCGTGCTGCTGGACGGCCGCGAGGTGGCCACCGTCGACCTGGCCGCCGCCGTGCTCGCCCGTGCGGCGGGGGAGGCGCGGGCGCAGCGCGGTGGGACGGGGCCGGTGCGGACGGTGCTCACCCACCCGGCCGACTGGTCGCCGGGTGATCTGGGCCGGCTGGTCGAGGCCGCCGGGCGGGCCGGGCTGGACGCGCCGGAGCTGCTGCCCGAACCGGTGGCCGCCGCCCGCTTCCACGCGGCGAACGCCGCTGTGAGCGCCCCGGCGGACGGGGGCGGGGACGGGCCGATCGCCGTCTACGACCTCGGCGGCGGGACCGTGGACACCGCCGTGCTCCGCCGGGAGGGCGGCGGCTTCCGGGCCGTCGCCGTCGCGGGGGATCCGGACTTCGGCGGCCGCGACCTCGACCAGGCCCTGTTCGAACTGCTCCGCGACCGGGCGCTGGACCTCGACCCCGGGCCCTGGCGGCAGCTCTGGGCCGACCGCACTCCCGCGGTCGCCCACCAACGGGCCCAGCTCGCCCGCGAGCTGACCCTGGCCAAGGAATCCCTGTCGAGCACCGGCACGGTGTACCTCGCCGTGCCGGGCTACCCGGAGCCGTTCGTCGTTCAGGGCGGCGAGTACCGGGCAGCCGTCACGCCCGCGCTCACCGCCTCGGTCGGGCTGCTGGAGCGGACCGTCACCCGGGCCGGGCTGACCCCGGCCGAGCTGGGCGCCGTGGTGCTCTGCGGGGCGGCCAGCCGGACGCCGCCGGTGGCCGACCTGGTCGCCGCCCGGATGGGCCGGATTCCCGACCTGGCCGCCGACCCGAAGGCCGCCGTGGCCCTCGGGGCGCTCACCGAACCGCCCGCCCCGGTCGGCGCCGGGGACGGGACAGCCGTCGATGGCGAGGAGAAGTGTGCGCCGGAGGCGGGCTCCGACCGCTGGGCCGTCGCCCACTACCCCGACGAGGTCGACCCCGAACTCCGGTTCTGAGCCCGACGGTCGTCCGGCCGCCCGGCCGTCCGGC